>JABGVY010000485.1 GCA_018645845.1 Gammaproteobacteria bacterium
CCGCAATGTGATCTATCGCCCAGCATCAGAAGTGTCGAACCTCGCGACAACGCAGCTTACCTCTTTCAATCCTGGCGTATATCAGCCCATTGGAATGATCGATTCCGGTGTAGACCAAACCCATGATGTGTTTGCCGACAGCGATGTTATCGAGGTTAGTTTTTCGCCCGAAGGGTTCGATCTAAGCCTCACCCATGGAACAGCAATAGCATCTCTTCTGGTCGGACACAGCACGCAGTTCAAAGGCCATGCAGTAGGTGCCAAACTTTATAGTGCTGCCGTGCTTGCGCAAGATGATAGCGGTCAGGAATTTTCAACTTTGCAGGCTGTCGTCCGAGCCCTTAACTGGCTTGTGGGAAACGATATAAAGTTAATTAACATGAGTTTGACGGGTCCTCATAGCAGTATTCTTGAACGTGCTATTCAACAAGCTTGCAGGCAGCAAGTGATCATTGTTTCAGCAGTGGGTAATAGTGGCCCATTAGCAGACACACTCTATCCGGCGGGGTATCAATGCACTGTTGCCGTGACAGCAATCGATAACGAAGGCGTGCCGTTTTATCGTGCAGGCCGCGGTGATCACGTAGATTTTGCCAGTCTGGGCGTAAACGTGGCACACGCCCTACCCGGAGGATATGAAGAGTCCACGGGGACGTCATTTGCCACGGCCTATGTCACCGCGTTTATTGCGAATAAGCCAGACTTGAAAAATAAAGCTGATCTGAAACGGCTAGCTCGCGATGCTGGAACACCAGGTAAAGACCCCGTCTATGGTTACGGAATTTTAGAAAAGCTTCCCTAGAACTCGTACTTTACAGTTAACTGGGCCACGTTCTGGGTATAGTCTGCCGAACCCAGATTGGATCGATAGTCGCTGTATACCAACTCGGCGGCGATCGACCAGTGAGAATTGACGGGCACTTCCAATTCGATTTCGTAGCGATGTCTGTTGTCTTCACGAAAGTCGCCAATGCCCGGGTTCTGCTGATCATCGTAGTCTCGCTCTTGATACCGATAACTGAGTTTTAGTGTCGAATCCTTCAGAATCTTATTGAGCCTTTTTTGATAGACCAGTCGAACTTGCCAGGCATCGTTGCTGAACACCCTCGACTTGGCATCTTCGTTGGCAATCTCTGCATGTAAAGTAATGTAGTGACGCAGGCCATTTAGAAAGTAATAGTAAGACAAGCTAACTTCGTCACGATCATTGTCTCGTGTTTTGCGATCATCGTACGATTCGTCTGTTGTCTCGAGTGCTATGCGCAGATAACTTTTCTTATTGATAAACCAGCTCAGTGTCGGGGAAAGTTGGGTAAGCTCCTGAAACCCATCTCCATCCAGCTTAAAATCAATGTAACGTGCCGTGAACCCCAACTCCCACTTTCCCCATTTCTTTTTAGCAGCTACAGATGACAATATGAGCGCGTTGTCGAATTGATCGAAGGTATTGTAGTACTTGTTACTTAACGTCATTCTCGCAGAGAGCTTAAGCTCATCATCAGACTGATAATCTAGTCCTCCAGATAACCTGACATCGGAAAACTGGTCACCAATATTGGTGTTCAGATCAACTTCGTCGATCGAAACATTGCTGTCATAGCCGTATCCGACCGCGACATCAGCATCACCCGAAAACGGCCCACCCTTCGCCATCGTTGAAACCGTAAGCGCCAATAAGCCCAAGAATATCGACTTCTTCATAAAAAACCGCCGCTCGTCGGACCTCCGCAAAAAGATGGAATAAGCATGACAAGTCTTCGTTACCTGCACAAGAAGACTATAACCTTTTCAGTACAACGGGAGATCCGATGAAAGTGAAGAAAACGATCAATCACCTACTAATCAGCGGCGCGCTAGTGGCCTTGTTGTTCAGCCATACCTCGGCCATTCGCGCTGAACCAGACAATGAAGAGAACACGCACCTTGTCATCGGCGATAACAATGGTACCGGCATTTCACCCGAAGACCTTGAGCGTTTGTACGAGTGGTTGAAGGAACTATTTGAGGATCAAGATCAAGGCTCGCACGACGACGAAGGTCTCGAGGATGAAGGGGATTTCGAGGATGACGAAGACTTCGAGGACGACGAAGACTTCGAGGATGACGATTTAGACAACGATGAAGACGAATCAGAGCTGGAGCAACACTGTGACGTCGACACTGAAACACTCGATGAAGAAGAGGAATGCGAACACATCACGCTGAGCAAACCCGGCGAAGGATTCGGTTATGTGAATTCTAATCCCGTGTCCGACGAGACCATTCATGCCGTGTCTCTTACTGCAGCAAACGAAGCTTCCAGGTTTCTCACTCAGGCAACCATGGGCGCTAATTATCCTCTGATCAGTCAGGTAGCGAGTCAGGGACACGAAGAATGGCTGGAAGCACAATTTAATGCGCCAATTGGCTTGACGATACCCTACGCCGATTTTTTGACCGCGCGCCTGAACGCTGCTGAAGATGCGGACAGTGAAGCAGATATTGATGCGTTGTTTGAGGTTC
>JABGVY010000566.1 GCA_018645845.1 Gammaproteobacteria bacterium
GTTTCACCGTGCAGTCGTAGTAATGCTCTAATCCCTGGGCGATCCGTCGTTCTATAAGTACCCTGATCATGGCCGCATAAGTCGCAGTAAGTTGGGCGGGGGATTATACTCACCTGACCTGACCCTACAAGTATAGGTCCGTATTTAAGGTCAAATTCGATATATAATCGGATCAATCAAAAATATTTGCAGCAGATGCTGCAGTTAAACTTAACGCAGAGATCAAATGACACTCGAAGCTGACGTAGACATTGACGCCACTGGCCTGCGCTGCCCGGAACCTCTTATGGTGGTCCGTAATAAACTGATGGATATGTCGTCGGGTCAGATCATTAAGGTCACTGCAACCGACCCTTCAACCTCCTGGGATTTCCCGAACTTCTGCAAGTTCCTCAGCCATGAAATGGTTCATCAGGAAAACGAGGGTGATATCTACCTTTACTGGATAAAGAAGGGGTAGGCCATCAGGTCATGTCAGTAACCGTTCACCACTATTTCGCCTATGGCAGCAATATGAATCCTGACAGGGTCCGGCAGCGCAAAATGTCGTTCGAGTCCGCAGATTCGGGCCAACTTTTCGACTATTCGCTTAGGTTCAATAAGCGGTCTGTGAAGTATCCTGGCGCTGCAGCGGCGAATGTAATGGCAGTGTCCAAGGGGGTCACCGAAGGGGTGGTTTATCGGCTGGTTGACCCAACGCAGATCGAAATGATGGATCCCTACGAAGGTTATCCCGTCCTGTATAACCGAACCGCGCTACCGATTGTTACCAGGGCTGGTGTTGTTGATGCGTGGGTATACATAGCCAATGAAGATTATGTCACTGAAGGGCTGGCACCTGCACGGTGGTATTTAAACCACTTGCTGGCGGGCAGGGATTATCTTTCAGTGCCGTATTTCGAATCTCTTTGTCAAACAAGATGTTTGCATGATTCAGACATCGAGTCTGTTTGATGCTTACTGAGCAGATTTGTGAAACTTTTAACCGATGCTTCGCACAGTCTCACACGAAGCTGGTGGGTGGAGCGCCTGAGCCCCTTTATGAACCGGGTACGCGGGAAGCCCGTGTTTATTTTCGTGAGGATTATGCGTCAAGCGCACTGCACGAAATAGCTCACTGGTGTATTGCCGGCGCCGAGCGTCGCCAGCGACCTGATTATGGTTATTGGTACAGCGACACGCGAGACGTAAAGCAGCAACGCACGTTTGAAGCGGTCGAAATAAAACCGCAGGCGCTGGAGTGGATTTTTAGTGTGGCGGCGGGTATCGACTTTCGGGTCAGCTGCGATAATTTTGATGAAAGCACACTCGACATAAGTGGTTTCAGCGCTGGGGTGCATGCCGCAGTCATTACCTGGCTGGATGGCTTGCCGCCCCGTGCAGAGCGATTCATTCACGCACTTGTTGCGCAAACAGGCAATCAACAGGCGCTGACAAGTGACACCTACAGGAAGCCGCCAAAATGAGTGATGCCACCAGTAATGTTATCCCTGATAGCTACAGTACAGATCCCGGATTTGATCCTGCAGAGGATCATACAGGCCCCTTTTACTACTGCGAGACTTCTGAGGGTTTCGACTGCCTGTTTCTACCCAAGGCTAAGAACTGTAACGTTAACGGGCTGGTTCACGGTGGCGTGCTGATGACATTTGCAGACTTTTCACTGTGTATGGCGGCAACCAATCATTACCGGGAAGAGAGCTGTTCAACGATCAGCTTTAGTTCGGATTTTGTATCAGCCGCATCCACAGGAGAGTTGATTCGTTGCCTACCCAAAGTTGTTAGAAAGACAGGTTCGCTGGTGTTTGTTAGTGGTGAGCTAGAGAGTAATGGTGACGTGGTGATGACCTTCAGTGCGGTAGTAAAAAGGTTGCGTGAGCGATGACAGAACCCTTATACCTGGTCGACGCTTCTATCTACATTTTCAGGGCTTACTTTTCCATTCCCGATACCTTTGTTGATCACAGCGGAGAACCTGTTAATGCCGTGTATGGCTACACCAATTTTTTGCTCGAGTTGCTAGAGAAGCGGCCGCAATATATATCCTTTGCGTTCGATGAAAGCCTGAACACATGCTATCGGAATGACATCTATCCGGAGTACAAGGCCAATCGCGATCTTCCCGACGAGAATCTTAAATTCCAGCTCGAGAAGTGCCAGGAAATTACCCGTTTGCTCGGCGTGCATCATCTGAGTCTGAAGCGCTACGAGGCGGATGACATCATCGGTACGTTGCATACAATGTTTGCTGCAGACAGGCCAGTCATCATTGTCACCCGAGACAAGGACCTGGGCCAGCTACTTGGGGCTGATGACGTACTATGGGACTTTGCAGCAGATCTGCGCACTGGCCCTGCTGAGGTGAAGGATAAATTCGGTGTGCATGCTCATCAGATAGCCGATTATCTTGCGCTGGCGGGAGATTCTGTCGATAACATACCAGGAGCGCCGGGTATTGGCGCTAAATCAGCGGCAAAGATTCTGGCTCACTTCGGGGATATTGATTCTTTGTACCGCTCCATCGATGAAATAGAAAACATCGGGCTTCGCGGTGCCGGCAAAGTGAAACAGACTTTGCTGGATTGTGAGCACAGGGTTCGAATGTTTCAGGAAATTACCAGGATTAAGTGTGACATTGATATGGAGGTGTCACTGAAGGACCTTGAGCCTTCTCCGCCAAGCGCGAACGAACTTGAATCTTTCTGTGAGGCGATGAATTTCGGCAAACGTGTCCGCGAAAGGTTGGCAGCCATTGGGCAAACGATGTTATCGCAGCACTCGTGACCGACCGGAAGATGAAGGTTGGCCTGCTGCTGAACCCCAAAGCGGGTGTGGGTGGGCCGGTAGGCCTGAAGGGCAGTGACGGTGTTTATGGCGAAGCAATGTTGCTTGGTGGACAAAGTAAGGTCGCTGACCGGGTAGAGGCTTGCCTTGAACGTATTGCTCACGATGGCATCGAATGGTTCACCGTGCCAGGTGAGATGGGCGGGGACAGCCTTGGCCGTCTGGGTATCACCTGCCGTCTGGTTGGTGGTTTGATAGGCGCTGACACATCCGCCGAAGACACTCGTCAGGGCGTTCGTTCGTTATGTGAACAAGGCGTTGACCTACTGCTGTTCGCGGGCGGTGACGGTACAGCAAGGGATGTTGCCGACAGCATTGCGAATGTGGCGGCGGTGCTAGGTATTCCCTGTGGCGTGAAGATGCACTCCGGTGTCTTTGCAACCACGCCCGTTACGGCGGCAACACTCGTCAATAAAATGCTCGCGGGGGAAATCCTGTCAGTCGTGCAATCCGAAGTGCGGGATATCGACGAGAATTCGTTCCGTGAAGGTATTGTGAAAACCCGGTTCTATGGTGAGTTACCGGTGCCCGATGATCTTCAGTACGTTCAGCAGACCAAAGTGGGGGGTAAGGAAGTTGATGCGTTGGTCGTTCAAGATATTGCAGCTTACTTCATTGAAAACATGGTTCCAGATGCGCTTTACCTGATGGGCTCCGGATCTACGGTTTCGACACTAATGGACTCCCTGGGTCTTGAATCCACCCTATTGGGCATCGATGTAGTGAGCAATGGTGAATTACTGGCGGCTGATGTCTCGGAGAATCAAATTATGGCATGGGTAGAAGGGGCGCCCTTGGCAAAAATTGTCGTCACGGCCATTGGCGGACAAGGTCATGTCTTCGGTCGGGGAAATCAGCAGCTCAGTGCTAGAGTCATTCGACGGGTTGGGGTTCGCAACGTGGAGATTGTCGCGACCAAGTCAAAACTGGTCAGGCTTGAACGTCGTCCGCTGCTGGCAGATACCGGAGACGTAGCCCTGGATGAGGCAATGGCTGGAATGAAATCTGTTCTCGTCGGTTATGATGACTGGGTTTTGTATCAGGTCGCGTAGTTAGTCAGGAAGGTTAGGTCCGTGCGACAATTCGGCCAGGATCAGCCATAGCAGTTAACAAACGAAATTAAGGAACGAAGATGAAGCGATTACTTGTGGTTTGCATGCTAATGATAACAACGGCGTGTGCGCCGGATGAGTCGAAAGAACAAAAAATACCTGATGAATCCTCCTCAACCGGAGGCGAGCAGACCGCGCCTGCTGCTATACCAAGCGCTAAGACAAGTGCTATGGAAAGTGCTACGGAAAGTGCTACGGAAAGTGCTACGGAAAGTTCTAGTGATAATGATGCATCAATGGATGAAACTGTTGGAATTAATATCGATAAGTCCGATCCTGATTGGAAATCAAAACTTCAGCTGCCCGAGCTAATGAGCTTCGAACCCGGCCAGGAAATCATCTGGAAGCTTGAAACCAATGTGGGTGTCATGAGGTTCAAACTCTTCCCTGACATCGCGCCGATGCATGTAACGAGCACCGTGTACCTGACGGAGCTAGGGTTTTACGATGACGTGATCTTCCATCGCGTTATTACTGGCTTTATGGCCCAGGGTGGCGATCCGCTGGGTATTGGTCAAGGTGGCCCCGGATACCAATACGATGGTGAGTTTTCGCCGCAAGCCCGCCATGACCGTCCGGGTCTGTTGAGTATGGCTAACCGCGGTCCAGGAACTGACGGCAGTCAGTTTTTTATTACCTTCGTTCCCACGCCATGGCTTGACGGCAAACACACTATCTTTGGCGAAATTGTCTCGGGTAAAGAGACGATTGCAGAATTGGAAATGCGCGGCAGCCGATCCGGAAAAACCAGCGAGCGACTGTTGATAGTCCGGGCTTCTATTGAAGATGCGATGTAATTTGCAACGTCATCAAAAACGGCTGTAGTCCCATTCGTGGATATCCCGATACAGAAGTGTAGCCCCCTAGCTATGCAGGATATGCCTGACTACTTTGGCGATCGCGATTGAATCGCCACTTCGAAGTGCGTGTCGTAGTTGGTTGATCACCAGCATGTGGTCTTCAATAACAGAGGGCGATGAACCCGTGTCTTGCGTTTGAACACTGCTGATTAAATCAGTTTCTTCTGTCTGGTCAATCGTTGTCTGATAGATAGGTTCAGATACCTGCGTTAGCTTCAAGAATGCTTTGTGCGTTAGCACTGCCTGATCGACGCCGTCCTGCCTGATTGTGTCCATGTACCTGATGTATTGCTCGTCTGCGAGCCACAGCATTGCGAAAAAACCGGCAGTGTAGTCTGGGCTGTGCAGACCATATTCGTCCGGGTCATCCACCCCGGCGACATCATCCACGTACAGAGGCGATTTCGACGGAAAGGCCGCATACAGGATACTCAGTATCCTGGCGATGTGTTTATAGAAATTTTCAATGTTGATGTCAGCCATTCAGGGCTCAATAAGTAAGCTGAACCGCCATTATAGCGGCACTACAGAGAAATGGGTGACCTTGTCAAAGCTCTAGTCAAGGCTCTGGGCTCGTTTCAGTGCCTCCCGGCTGTAACAGCGTTCCGTCCAGTTTTTGATGTTCGGGTAGGCGGATAGATCAAACTCGATCATCTGCATTAGCAGCATCACGCCAGAAACGTTCAGGTCGGCGACGGTAAAAGAGTCGCCCAGCAGATATTCCTGGCCAGCAAGGTGTTCGTTGAGAACGGCCAGAGGACGCTGCAGGTTGTCGGTCGCGCTGTCGATTGTAGACTGGTCAATGTTATCCCGATTGAAAAATTTTTGAATCACGATCTGCATCTGTTGTGGCTCGATTTCGCTGATCGCCCAGACACTCCATTGAATGGCTTTAGCCTGTTCACCGTCAGACACCGGATAGAGAGCCGGTGCATACTTTTTGGTCAGGTACAGGTTAATGGCCATCGATTCGAACAGGGTGACTTCGCCATCCACCAGGGCTGGAATACGGCCATTGGGATTGATAGCGAGGTAGTCGTTGGTTTTGGAGTCATTAAAAAAATGAGTCGCAACGTGTGTATACTCAATCCCGACTTCTTCGATGGCCCAAATTGAACGGATGGCCCTTGAGCCCGATACTCCATAAATTGTCGTCGTCATAAAACCTAATCTCGTTAATAATTACCCAGTAGTATAGCGTGCTATGGCCAAACTTTACTTTTACTACTCTTCGATGAATGCAGGCAAATCTACGGCATTGTTGCAAGCCAGCTACAACTATCGAGAGCGCGGGATGAACACGATCGTGCTGGCACCATCTCTTGACGACCGATACGGGCAGGGTGTGGTCACATCGCGAATCGGTTTGCAGTCCAAAGCAGTCTCGATACGACCCGATGAGGATTTGTTTGCCAGGGTAAGTTCGCTGACGAGTGAAAAACCACTTCATTGTGTATTGATCGACGAGGCCCAGTTCCTTTCTAAACAGCAGGTTTTGCAGGTTGGCCGGATCAGTGATCATCTGGACATTCCTGTACTTGCCTATGGATTACGGACTGATTTTAGTGGGGAACCCTTCGAGGGGAGTAAGTATCTTCTGGCGATCGCAGACAACCTGAAAGAAATTAAGGCGATTTGTCATTGCGGCAATAAAGCAACGATGGTGATTCGCCGGGACCCGGACGGGAATATTATTACCTCCGGGGAAAGCGTAGAGATCGGAGGCAATGACAAATACATTTCTATGTGTCGCAAGCATTTTTACGAAGCTTTTGGTGCGCCTAAGTAACGCACGCAGCATTGCCGGGGATAGCGACCGGTAAAGCACGGGTCGAATATATCGGTGTCTCACGCTATTAACTTGTCTGACGAGATTTAATTCGACCGCACCTGTCTTCCAATCGGTGCGGTCTCATTGGCGTTGACGCGGTTTGTAGGGAGCGCTATGTGGCTTCGATTAATGTAAACCGTCGGCGCCAGATGCCACGTATGGCGAGGTAGATCAGCAGACCGAGCGGTCCGGCGATCAGGGTAAGAGCAAGCGGTATGACGATCGCCAGGTGATGAATACTTTCTCGCTTTGCATCTCGTACCAGCCAGGCACCGACAAAGAGGTCGAAGATCAAATAATGGCTCCAGGCACCAACCAGGGTGTCAGGGTTTGAGAATGCGATCAGTAAACCCTCTAGATTACTCATGCCAGCGCCCTCGGGACCCCCTCCTATGATGGAAGTGAACAGATAGAAAGTGTAAACAGCGCCCAGTAGTACCGGAACCAACCCGGAATGAACAACGAGGTTGGTCGCCCGAGCATGA
>JABGVY010000311.1 GCA_018645845.1 Gammaproteobacteria bacterium
AATAGAGCGACCGGATTTACAGACCGATCCCAGGTTTGTTCGCATCGCCCGTATCCGAAATGTTCGCGATCTTGTCATCGAGATTGAGCGGTGGTCCGCTACACGAACGGTGGAAGAGTGCGAGGTACAGTTCGATCGACATGGTGTACCTTGCTCACGCTACAATACGGCCGCAGACCTGTTCGATGAGCCTCAGCTGCAACATCGAGGCGCATTTACTTTGTTCAATGATGACGAGGGTGACTACTTCGTACAGAACCTGCCGTTTCAATTTGCATCTACGGATAACGCCACAACGCCGCATTCGCCAGCGCCCGGGGAGCACACCGATGCCGTGCTGGCCGACCATCTGAACCTGGATGAGAAGGTGATCGCTGATCTTCGCAAGCGAGGCATAGTGGAATGATTCCGGCCGTTATTCTGACCGGTAGAAACTAACCACGGGATCGCTGTCTGGCTCTTTTGGCTACACCATCCTCAGCGGCGCTCATGTCGTTAATGGTGCTCAGGTTATCGCAAAAGGTTTCGAAACTGGCTTCAGTACCAAGCGCTACACCGGGATTGGTATACATTGCGGCCTGAGAAAACCTGCCGCCCATCGCCTGGAAAATCTTGCCCGTGGGCGCATCCTCTGAGCACATGTATAGAACCGCGGGTGTTACCAGCGATGGCGCACGCTCGGGCGGCGGGTCGTCAACATTAATGGGCGGTCTTCCCGGTACCGTTGCAGTCATTCGCGTCGCGGCCCCGGGAGCAAGGCAATTAATGCGAATATTGTGCGATGCACCTTCGAGTGCCAACACGTTCATGAAACCCACCATTGCCGTTTTGGCTGCGCCATAGTTGGCCTGCCCAAAATTGCCCCAGATACCGGACCCGGATGATGTGCAGACAATGCGACCGTAATTTCTTTCATACATGACCTGCCAGGCAGCATGAGTCACATACGCCGTGCCGTTCATATGGACATTCATCACGATGTCCCAGTCATCTAGCGTCATTTTCCTGAACGACCTGTCGCGAAGAATGCCTGCATTGTTGACCAGCATGTCGACCGTACCGAAGTTGTCCACTGCATCTTTGATAATACTGCTCGCCCCGACGCGGTCTGAGACAGAGGCCTTATTGGCTATCGCATCTCCGCCTGAATTCCGGATTTCTTCGACGACCAGGTCTGCAGCATCGCTATCTCCGCCTCCCGCCACGCCACCACCCAGATCATTAACCACCACCTTCGCACCGCGTCGCGCAAACTCCAGCGCGTGAGCTTTACCAAGACCACCCCCGGCACCGGTAATCACCACAACCTTTCCTTCGAATTCACTCATCATTATTCTCCTGGCGTGCAGAACTTATTTACCAAATTAGTCAGGCAATCCCAAAACCCGTTTGGCTATTATATTAAGCTGAATCTCTGAGCTGCCTCCTGCGATTGTACTCGCCTTGGAACGCAACCAGGTACGCGTCAGTTTGTGTTCAAGGTCTGAAAAAGCGTCGCCTTCCCAGCCCAATGCCTGACTGCCCATTGCTTCAAGCTGAATCTCCAATCGTTCTGTCTGGTTTTCCGAACCATAGTATTTGAACAAAGAGGTAAGGAATGTTGGCGTTCCACCTGTATCACTTTCCTGCATGGCTCGTCGTTGCGTCAGTCCAAAGGCGCGATTATTCATCTGATTCTTCAGCACGGCTTCGCGCGCAGCAAGATCGGCAACCTTGCCATCTATTGCACCCAGGTACTGCTTAGCAACCGCGGGTAGCGAGCCTAATGTGTCATATCGACCTCGCCTGCCGCCCCCACTTAAACCGGAAATAGAACTGCGTTCATGCTGTAACAGGCGCTTACCAACCGTCCAGCCGCGGTTCAGCTGACCCACCAGATTGTACTTTTCACAGCGCGCGTCTTCGAAAAAAGTTTCACAAAAAGGAGAATTACCACTGATGAGTTTGATCGGATTAACGGTCACCCCCGGCTGATTCATGTCGATCAGGACAAAGCTGATGCCGTCATGTTTAGGCACCTGTGGATCGGTGCGAACCAGCGTGAATATCCAGTCGGCATACTGTGCGCCGGACGTCCAGACTTTTTGGCCATTGATCCGGAAGTAGTCGCCCTCATCGTCACATTTTGTCTGCAGGCTGGCGAGATCAGACCCGGCGCCGGGCTCACTGTAGCCCTGACACCAGCGAAGTTCTCCGGTTGCAATCTTCGGCAGATGTTCGGCTTTTTGCTCTTCAGTACCAAAATCCAAAAGAGTCGGTCCAATCATGGAAAAACCCATACCACCGATAGGAGCACGCGCGTTGATCAACTGCATCTCATCCTGCAGGATCATGAACTCTTGCTTTGTAAGTCCTCCGCCGCCATATTTTTTAGGCCAGGTGGGCGCGGTCCAGCCTTTACCAGCCATGCGATCCAGCCAGAGCTTCTTGTCCGGGTTGTCGTACTCTTGCCTCGAGCCGCCACCAACGATCTGATCTTCGCTTGCGGGTTCGCGCATGCTCCCAGGACAATTTTCGCTTAGCCAGTTCCGGGTTTCCTGACGAAAGTTTTCGAGCATATCCATCTTATTCCCCATGGTTTCGTATTTTTTTTGAGCGTTCAGTCATAAACAGAACTATCACTAATGAGAGCACAAAATGTTTTACTACTGCTGGTTGAACAGGGGTTTTCTTTTCTCCATGAAGGCCCGCATACCCTCCCGGGAATCTGCGTTTCCGCGATTCGCGGTGCAGGCTGCCTGTTCTGCCTCGATCAGTAGCGTTAGCGGTTTTTCCTCTCCATCGATAATCACATTCATCATCGCTCTAACAGCGTCTCGCGGCATGGCTGCCAACTCTTGCGCAAGGTCAATCGCTCGTTCCTTCAGTTCTGCGAGCGGCCACACCTCATTGACTAAACCAATTCTGAGCGCTTCCGGTCCAGATATTTTTTTTGCTCGCAAAATCATATCCAGGGCATGTTGTTCACCAACGCGTTTTGTTAGTCGCGCGCTGCCACCCCAGGCCGGCATTGCTCCTAAATCCAGTTCTGGCAAACCGATCTGTGCACCATCTTCCGCCGCAAGGCGAAAGTGACAGCCAAGGGGTAGTTCGAGCCCGCCGCCAAGACAATAGCCAAACAAAGTAGCCACCCAGGGTTTCCCCATGGTTTCAATGGCCCGGATGACTCGCAGGCGCTGCTCGAAAACTGCCTCTGGACTGCCCATTTTTTCAATGCCGATGGGTAACTGCTTGAGGTCCATACCGACTGAAAAATTCTCCTCGCCTTCAGCCGTCAGCACCACTGCCCTGATGCTCTGGTCCTGCGCGATCGACGCAGCCTCCTGTTCGAGCATATCCATAAATGCGAGTGACATACGGTTGATTGGCGCGTCATTGATCGATATCACCTTAACTGCATCATGGGTTGTAATGAGAATTGGGTCCTGTGTCATTACGACTCTCCTGGTTCGCCTTCTTTAATTTGAAAATTGAGTTCAGAATATACAGGAAACAGTCTTGGAGTATAAAAACCCCAACCTTTATCGTTATCTGTTGCGCTCGTAGCCCGTCAGCTCCATGTAGCCAAGCCCTGATCTGCTTCCGTCAGGGTCAAGAACCTCCACCAGCCCCTCCCAGTAGAGAATCGAAAGATCGACGGTTTGCTGATCCAGAAGTGCGTTGATCGTGAATTGTTCATCAGCCATGTTCAGGGTCCAGCTGACGGGCCAATTGATGCCGCGGGAGTCCTGATAAAATCGGCTGGGTTTCAGAGAAAAGTCATCCCGGTCCAGTAATTCGACACCGCGATCTCCTTCACCCACGATAGACAGATCCTCCAGCTGCTGGTGATCCACGAGTAAACCGTGATCATAGTTGTCTTGCTCTCCATCATGCCTGCGCAGACGGAATGCCATAATGCTCCGCTGATCCTTCAATT
>JABGVY010000397.1 GCA_018645845.1 Gammaproteobacteria bacterium
AGTTGATTTGTTGATGAGAGCAACCGGTGAGCACGAGTCGCATGAGGGCTGGCTCGACCAGCTTTATTCTGCTGTCGAGGATGAAGACATTTTTGACCCTTATGCCTTCGCGGAGATCATGCAGAGTGCTACTTTCTGACGTCAGGCTGTTAATAACCCCGTCGGACAGACGACAATATTCCACGTCTTGTGGCAAACTCCACCGTTCGTATCCTCATACTTAGTCACGTGTAATGACCGACGCCCCAATCTCACCTCAACCTATTAATATCAGCTTTCTTGAAACGCTCAAGTTCATCAAGCAAAGTTATAACTACCCGCTTGAACACGGCCAGCATCTTCGCGAGCGATTCGGCGATGTCGTTATGCAGCGCGCGGGGCGCGTGAACATCGTGCATTTGTTTGGTGCGGACGCAGCGCAACTATGTCTAATGAACCCCGACCAAACTTTCTCAAACAAGAAAGCATGGGACATGATCATTGGTCGTATTTTTCCTAATGGTTTGATGCTTCGTGATGGAGCTGATCATCGATACCATCGACGACTCATGCAGGCTGGGTTCAAAAGTAAGGCAATGCAGGGTTATCTGAGACAAATGATCCCTCAAGTTGAGCGAACTTTGGCTACATGGTGTGATTCGCAAAGAGCTGAATTAGCAGCTTATCCCGCCTTCAAGCAGATGACACTGGACCTTGCGGCAACGATTTTTTTAGGGTTGGACCTGGGGCCTGGGGCGAATAAGCTCAATAAGGCGTTCGAAGCAACCGTCGCCGCTTCTATGCCTCGAATACCCCTCGCCATACCTGGCACAATATTGTATCGCGGCATTCAGGCACGCAAGTTCATGTGTCGTTATTTTTTGGATCAAGTGGGTAGCAAGCGCGCGAGTAAAGATCTAGACATGTTTGCGCTACTCTGTCGTGCTGAGGACGAGGACGGTAATAGGTATACGGATCAGGAGATCGTCGATCACATGATTTTCCTGATGATGGCAGCTCATGACACAACGACCAGCACGCTAACCAGCATGGTGTACTTGTTAGCTAAGCATCCCGATTGGCAAGAAAGATTACGCGCCGAGGTGCATTCACTTGGCACCGAACCCTTAACTCACGAAAGCCTGGCAAAAATGAATCAAACCGATTGGGTAATCAAAGAAACCTTGCGGCTCTATCCGCCGCTGTCGACTCTACCCAAGTTCAGTAACCAATCATTTGAGCACAATGGTTATCTGATACCTTCGGATACATTGGTGATCACCTATCCCATCCATACGCATTATATGGAGGAGTACTGGGACAATCCGACGATGTTTGATCCGGAGCGGTTCAGTTCCGGTCGAAGTGAGCACAAACGACACCACTACAGTTGGGTACCATTTAGTGGCGGGGCGCATATGTGTATCGGCCTGCACTTCGCTGAGATGCAGATCAAACTGGTGATAGCTGAATTGCTTCGAAATTTTCGTATCAGCGTGCCCGCTGATTACGTGATGCCAGTACAACAATCGCCTATATCAAAGCCAAAAGACAAGTTGCCTATCGTGCTCCAACGTTGCTAGCTATCGAGCGCTTTCCCGGCGCTAATGATGAGAAGCTGTCCTAGAGTCGGTTGACTGCTTGTTCTGACAATTCCAGGGAGCCTTCAATCCGGCTTCGCATGTGTTCCAGGTCTACACCTTCTGAGCTTTTCTTACCTTCCATATACCTTGCGTACACGCCGTGGACGATGCACGCTGACTTCCAACGATTGAAACCGGTGTAGTAGTCCAGGTTTGAAAGGTCCCGCCCGGTCCTGGCACCGTATCTTGCGGCCATCTCGGTGCGAGAGGGAAAGCCGGCGACGGCTGTAGCAGCCTCGGGGGAAATCGGGATTGTATCCGAGGGGTCCGGGAAGAAATTCAGCGCATAAGCGAGATCAGCAAGTGGATCTCCCAGTGTGGAAATTTCCCAGTCAACGACTGCCGCCACCGTGGAGTCTGGTCCGGTTAGACAGTTGTGCAATCCATAGTCGCCGTGAACCACGCGTGCTTTTTCTTGTTCCGGTAGGTTCTCCAGAAAAAACCTCTGTAGCTTGTGGGCGCGGTCATCATCAAAATCAGCGCCTTCAATTGATGAAGTCCATGATCGATACCAGGTCTTTAGTTGGCGTCCAACGTAGCTGTCTCTCTTACCCAGGTCGCTCAGGCCAATATCATCCGGGTCAAGAGAATGAAGATCTGCAAGAACATCAACAAATGAATTCGCCAGAGTGAGCCGTTTCGCCTCGGGTACCCATTCTTCTGTTTCTTCATTGTTGTATAGTGGCCTGCCATTGATGCAACCCATGACGTAGAACCAGGCGCCAGTAACATCCGGGCTTTCACAAAATCCCAGTGCTTCTGGTACCGGCACGGCTGTGGGTCCTAGCGCCGAGATGAGTGACCATTCGCGACTCATATCATGTGCTTTGGGTAGTAGCTGACCCTGAGGTGGTCTTCGGATGACAGCTTCCTTGCCATCACTATCATCAAGCTTATAGGTAAGGTTGGAATGCCCGCCTTCCAACCTTGTCCACTTAAATGGCGGAGTAAGGCTGGGAATATTACTGGCTATCCATGCTTCTACGGCATCGACCTTATAGCCTTCTGGTGATTCTGTCATTCGGAGACCTCGTTAGTGATACACAGAATGTAACGAACTTTGGCTGCTGAGTAAAAACTAAATGGAGAATATTTTTCGAACTGAAATATCCATCTCTTTATTTGGGTGAAGAGATTTTGAAGTATTTTTTGAAATCGCTCAATTCTTCGGCGAGCCGGTTATTCCGGCACTGGTGCTCATGTCCCTGCTGTTAGCAGTTGAAAGTAGATAAAGCCTATCAACTGGCACGATCTCCATTGGCCCCAGCTGATATAAACAGCTTGTAGCCAACGCCGGGTTTGATACAGTCTGGCTACATTTCTGAAAGTTTGGGTAATGTGGTGCAATAGGCCTGAGACAGGCATAGGACGCAGGGTCGTGAAAGTTTATCTAAACAACGCCATGCGGCTTCCAGGCATGAGTAAAGTCACATGCTTTCTTTACTGCAGGTTAATTGAGAAAATCCGCGAAAGCTCGGGTGAAAGCATACGGGATGAGTTCGCGGTCGTTCTCACTGGTTAGCTGGTAGTGGTTACACTGGGTCTTTGAAACTCTCCTGTATCGTCGGTCTATTTTGGGCTTGTCATCTAATACATTACTTTTTTAGGATCTCCTCTGTGTATCAGTTATATATTGCCAACAAGAACTATTCCTCTTGGTCGCTGCGCCCTTGGGTGCTATTGCGTCAGTTGGGTATTGAATTTGAGGAGTGTTTCGAGTCTTTTGAGACAGAGGATAACTTTGAAAAATTCCGGAAATTCTCTCCTTCGGGGACGGTGCCCTGTCTGGTGGACGGTGATGCAGTGGTCTGGGATTCACTAGCCATTGTGGAATACCTGGCAGAGAAGGAGGCTGGAATCTGGCCCGATAACGCTAGTGCGAGAGCTTTCGCAAGAAGCGCTAGCGCTGAAATGCATAGCAGTTTTTCCGGCCTGCGCAAGATATGCCCCATGAACTGCGCGATCACGGTCGCGCTATCAAGTCTTAGTGCAGATCTTACGCGTGATGTTTGCCGTCTCGACGAACTCTGGCAGGAAGGCCTGGCGCGCTTTGGTGGCGGGTTTCTAGCGGGGGAAAGATTTACCGCCGTTGATGCTTTTTACTGCCCGGTGGCATTCAGGGTGCAGTCTTACCAGTTGGAAATCTCACCTGAGTCGCTCGCCTACTGTCAGAAACTGCTTTCGCTGCCGGCAATGAAAGCCTGGGATGCTGCCGCGATCAAAGAGTCCTGGCGTGAACAAGCTCATGAGGAAGAGGCGGCGGCAGCAGGTCGTGTGATCGCCGATCGTAGAAACTAGTGCGTGCGAAAGCTGCCTCAAAGCCCATCTCATTCACCAGGGTCATTGAAACAACGTCGTCTCAGCCTCTAGATATCAAACGTCTCGCCAAGCATTTCTTCTGACATGCGCCACAGGCGTCGTGCATCATCAGTCCCCTGAGCCCATTTTGCCCATCCTCCGGTTCCGGCATCGGCAGCATCTGGATCAACCAGGCCACAATCCTGCGCGTACTGGCCGCCGACACCTTCAAGATCCGGAGACGTTGCCATCCACACGGAAGTAGCAGCTCCGGCAGGTATTTCCTTGAACACCATTTCCGGTGATCCTTCGGGTCTATTGCTCGTGATTGCCTGGATGTCTTCTTCTGACATGTGCCGGCCCAGATCGGTCATGATCACGCCCGGATGTACTGCATTGACCCTCACACCACGATCTTTAAGTCGGTTGTCGAGCTCGATCGAAAATAAAATGTTAGCGGTCTTGGACTGGCCATAGCTTTGGAATTTGTCATAGTCACGATGATTAAAGTGAATGTCATCGAAATCAACGGGGGCGAAATTGTGTCCGCCTGAGCTCAAGTTCACGACCCTTGCAGGTGAGCCTGTGACCAGCGCTGGACTTAGCAAGCAGGTCAGTAGGAAGTGTCCTAGATGATTGGTGGCGAACTGCATTTCCCACCCCTGTTCGGTTCTACTCAAAGGGCAGGCCATGACTCCAGCGTTGTTGATCAGGAGGTTTAGCTCGGTGTGATTCGCGAGATAATTGTTGGCGAAAGCCCTGACACTGTTGGGCTTATCGAGTTCAAGTTCTCCGACGTCGACGTTTGGGTTGCCAGTGCTTTCTTTGATCTGGTCTGCCATTGCCTGGGCGCGTGTCAGATCCCTCGCAGCTATGGTGACAGCAGCACCTTTGGAGGCAAGTGCCCGGGCAGTTTCGGCGCCGAGCCCACCAGAGGCACCCGTCACTATTGCGACTTTACCGGACAGGTCTATGCTTTGAAGTACATCATTCGTGGTGGTTCGCTGGCCTAGCTCAGGCATTGTTTTAACCTTAAGGAATAGTGCGAAGGAGATTAACACTCACTTCCTTATCAAAACAGCATAGACCCGATTGCTATTGATATACCAGGTGAACATTCGGTAAAAAATTTATAGGGCGAGAGTTTCCAGGTGGTGAATACCTGATCGCGCACTGATAGATACTCTAGTTGTTTTTTACACTATCTCTTGCTGACACCCTTGCATGCCACTGCCACAGGTTATGCAGGCCTTCGTCAGGCGTCAGGTCTACCAATCTGGCGCCGAAATCGATCGCGCTGATGAGGGATATATCCGCAACAGTAAACCTGCCTCCTGCAACATAATCGGATTGACTAAACTCCTGATCCAAGCGTTCGTGATAACGCCTCACATTCGTGTCACTGGCTTGCTTGGCCCGCGTGTTTGGCTCGACCTGCCACATATTAGTGACTATTGGTCCATTCACCCAGGAGACGCCTACCTGGGTCCAGAGCTCAAGTTCAATCTGGCGATTACGCATTTCGATGTACCCCAGCTCAAAGGGGTCCTGGCCGAAAAGATTTGGTTCAGGCTGGATAGCCTCCAGATATCTGCAGATAGCAACAGACTCTGCAAGGCACCGACCATCATCAAGCTCCAAAACGGGGATCTTTCCGCTGGGATTTTTCTCAAGGAATGCTGGTAGCTTGTGCTCTCCTTTTGCCATATCACAGTTCACTGTCTCGTATGCGAGACTTTTTTCATCCAGAAAAATTTTGACTCTGCGTGGATTAGGTGCGCCGGGATAATCGTAAAGTCTCATGAAAGATCTCTCCTTGAGTAGTATCTGTTGTCGTTCTGTGACGGGGGTGGTCGCCAGCAGGCAATACCTGGGAACGGGTTAGTCACTGGTGTGAATAATCCTAGCTGAGTCGCTGGGCAGTTCGAACCAGTCGCCATCATTTGCCACTAAAAAGTTTTCCGGCAGGTTTCGCTCGAATATTTTTGACGTGATCGTGTTAGCCGGTGCTGGCACTAGATGATAAAAAGCGACTATGCCTGCATCAATATCAGCGCCCAGATCAATCAGTGAATCTGTGCTGGCGTGATAGTCCATCACGTCGGAAGCAATCTTTGCTGCTCTCGTCAGTCCCGCCACAGTGGCAGCTTTTTTCGTTGCTTCGATCAAGGGCAGGGACAGTGCATCGTGCAGCAGCAAGTCTACCTTGCTGGCTATCCTTCGGGTGTTGGCGGTAACGATGCTGTCACCTGAGATCACCACGCTTCTGCCTCGATAATCAATACGGTAGCCGACAGCAGGCTCAATCGGTGCATGGCTGGCAGCGTAGGCCGTCACAGTTAGATCACCATCTTCCAGTACCACCCCGGTCCTTATGGTTTCAGCTTTCAGTCTGGCGAGCTTTGGGTTCAGAAGATCGCTGCCATGGTGCTCTACCCGGTATCCTACGTCGAGTTCGTAGGTCTCGTTAATACCAGAGACTACCTTTCGCACGCCTTTTGGGCCGTACACGCGCAGAGCTTTTGGCCGGCCCCTTACCCAGGAAGCCAGGTTCAGCTCATATACTTCAGAAATATGATCGGAATGAAAATGGGTAAGAAAAACGCCTTGTAGTCTGGCGTAGGGAAGTCCCGCGCGCGAGATATTAGCCGTAGAGCCTGCGCCCGAATCGAATATATAAAAATGTGAAGGGGTTAGAACGGCGATACACGCCTGGGCTCGACTGGAATTCCCCAGAGGTGAAGCGCTCCCGCATACGAATACCCGGAGGCTGTCAGGATTTGGGAAACCTTTTGCAGCGTTCGATATTCTTGCCCTGGATACCTGTTCAATGACGATATCCTGGGCGGATTCGAATTCGAGTGAATAACGAAGAAGCCCACTCAGTACGATTACAGAAAGAACGAGGTAACTTAAGAATTTGATCATATTGGTGCCCGAGTAATGTGAATATTCAGACGGATCTACGGCTTATTTCGGATTCAACACGCCAGAGGCGGTCCTGCCCCCAGCAGCAAAACGGTTCTTCGATCGCCCCGCCTGTTACCCTGAAACTCGGAACCCCCCAAAGTCCGGCGGCTAGCATGTCGGAAACATTATCTTCAAGCAAGGGTTCCCAGACATTGTTGGCAAACTGGTTAAGAGCCTCTTGCCAATTGGCGCCGGTTTCTTCGACGACCTGCTGTAGACCCCGGTCTGTGGTGATATCAATGCCATCACACCAGGCTGCGCGAAGATAGTTGGCACAGTAGTCGATACTTAACCCTTGCTCAGTCATGAAAGGCAGTAATGCGAAGGCCCGTTTAACAGGTTCGCCAAAAGGGTCGACCACGGGACCGAATTTTTGACCATAGTAGTCGGCTTCCCTTTTTGTGTCGGTCATGATGTAGAGTTGCTTGACTCGTGGTGCTGGCACGCCGCGCATCATCATTGGCATAACTGGGCGTAGCTTAAGTTTCACCTGGGTTCGCTCTGCCAACGCGATCACCCGGTCAAAACTGATGGCTGTATAAGGGCTGCGAAGGGATGGGAAGAACTCTAATGTAACAGCGCTGGCATTTTTGTCGTCAAGTGGTTCAGGTGTTGGTCGAGGAACGCATATCTCATCGGGACTGTTTGAGAGATCCATATCACGCAGGCGGTTCTCCAGATGAACTAACCGGTCGACGCCCCAATACCATTCACCTTCAAAATAAAAAGTGGCGCTGAGCCAGTGGCCGAGTTTGGTACGAAGTGCAGAGCCTTCTGCAGCGGCACTGCTCGCGGGTAGTGCCTCTATTGGGTCACCGGACCAAAGCCGATGCCCAATGGCAACGGCCTCTCGAGCAAAGTCAGAGTCTGACAGGTACCTGGACAAGTAACTTTCTGCATGCTCGACCTGATGACTTTCAATCTGGTTAACATTCTGTGGCAGTTCGGTACCATAGTCGGAAGCGATGGCGCGTGCATCTCGCAATGCCCAGACAGGAAACCGCAACGCATCCCCCTGTTCGTGGTCTGTCGGGTTCTGGGCCAGATGAAACCTGAACCTGACCTTGTAACGATTAGCAAGTGCGTCGATCTTCTGCACGGCCAGATGGCTGTGAGGATCATCCACCTGGTGAAAATAGTGGATGGTGGGCTGCCCTCTTCTGCCGAGGCGTCCCCTGATGCGAGCGATCTGGCGTCGGGTGTCACTGGCGATAAACCCCATGACCAGCATCTTTATGAGCGTTGCGGGTTTCAAGAAAAGTCCTGTCTGTTCATTGGCAAACCATTGTCATCATTGTCCGTTCATGATCGATTTCTATCATGCCGAACATAAAGTCGCGCGAAGCTAGCTGGCATAAACTAAACCCCTGGCCGAGATGACCCGGCTTGTCTTAGCGATGGGGGACATCCCGAATAGTTCCTCAAAAAATGGACCGTCTGCATAGGTATGGTCACCAGCCATCGTCAGGATAATACAATGAGGAAGCGTTAGCAGCTAAACAGATCTATAGGATTCATATTTGATCAGACAAGGGTGCTAATCATTTAGTGGTGTTGCCATTGCTGATCGTAGATGACGACATTATCTTCACGAAGTTGGGATATGTCCTGGTCAGTCATCGAAAGCCAGCCTTTTAGCACCTCGCTAAAATGCTCGCCCCTGTGTGCGACAGGACCGCGCACACCGCTTTTTGCCGCTGAAAATCGATAGGGTGATTGCGTAATAGGTCGGGTTCCACCATTACGATCGTCGATATCAGTAATCGCGCCCCTTGCCTTAACGGTTAGTTGATCTCGTAGATTCTCTGGGCTACGAACCTCACCCCAGGCGACATTCACTGACTTCATAGCCGCGGAAAACTTTTCTGTAGTGTCGAGCGAATTGAGAAATTTGCCGACTGCGTCGCGGCGCGCGGCGATTTTTTCTGCCAGTTCCATCTCAGGATTGGAAGGATCCTCCATGCCGAGGGCCGTTAGCGAGCGGAAAAACATACGGAAGTCCGTAGATAGCAGCACTGGCCCGATACCAGACTCCCATATTTCGTTGGGCATTGGACCCGTTTCAATGGAGTCTTCGAGATCGTAGTGCAGCTGGTCATCTGTGGCCACCGTTGCATCAATCATAGCAATGTCAATGTGTTGGCCCTTGCCTGTGCGATGCCTCATGTGCAGCGCTGATAATATCCCCACCAGACCGTGAAGTGATGCGTTTGTATCCGCAACTGATAGCGGCAGATCGTGTAGTTTGACGCCGTCTTTTCTTGCTGAGCGAGCAATCAGTCCTGCTTCCGCGTGGATAACGGGAGCGTAGGCTGCGCGCCTTGACTCGGGCCCATCTCTGCCGAACCCGGAAATTGAGAGCATGATAATTTTTTCGTTCACGGCGCTGAGGTCTGCATACCCTACGCCAAGCCGATCCATTACATCAGGCCGGAAGTTCTCGATAACGATATCCGCCTCGGCAACGAGTTGTTTAATCAGGTCTGGTGCATCTGGGGTACGAAGATCGATGCAGATATTTTTTTTGCCAGCATTTTGCTGGTGGAAATAGCCAGTGATATTGGCGATCTCATGCCCCCAGTATCGAGTCACGTCACCATCGGGAGGCTCTACTTTTACAACGTCAGCGCCCAGGTCTGAAAGCATTCTTCCAGCAAAAGGCCCGGCGAGTACTCTCGAAAAATCCAGGACCTTAAGCCCCGCTAACGGATACTCCATAAA
>JABGVY010000082.1 GCA_018645845.1 Gammaproteobacteria bacterium
CATAGCGAGCATTGAAGCCCCTCAGGTTATCGAAAAGATATTGAACATGTTCTTCTGGATGAGTCATCACAGGTAAAAAATCGCTCACTGTCAAATGGGCTTTTTAGAAATTCAGGACATCTTCTCTGACAGCCGGCGGTATAAATTCGGTCGCGAGGGTACGTGTTTTAAACCAACTTTTTCAAAGAATGGTCGGGTACAGCAATCGCTGAGTAAATGGTATTGCTCATATACAACTCACGGTCAGTAATCCTGCAGCCTGCCTGCCGTTCTGGTAGAAGCTCTGCCACTTCCTTGAAATGGAGGCGTCAATTTTGATCCGGGGTCGAGTTCCAATCAACCAGTGTTGGTAAGAAGGTTGCTCCTGTGCAGATCTTCACTGTCCAATGAACTTCTTCATCACCTCAAATGCTCCAGGGTCATCTCGATGCACTCCGTGCCCACAATTCTCAAACACTTCGTACTGTACAAACTCTTTAGGAATGTTATCCGCCATTTCCTCTACTGCTTCAATGGGTGTGATCGGGTCGATATCACCTGCAGTGACAAGTGTCGGGCATCTAATAGTTGAGAGCTGCTCCCTGAAATCGAAGCTCCAGTTTTCACCGCCCTCCCGCGAGAAATGCGAAATGACATCAGGGGCCATAACGGGTCGCCTGATAATGTCTGGGTCTTGTTCAACACGGCTGTACAGGGGCATGCATTCTTTCATATAGACTGCCGAATTTTCGGTATTGGGCCCGGCCCAGAAATCTTCTGCTGCCAATCTAGCTGAATCGCCGCCAAATTTCTGAAAAGCATCAAACACCCGCTGCGGAACCATCCGGGCTACCGTACTTGCCAGAATGAGTTTGTGTAGCCTGTCAGGGTGACGAATGGCGTAGTTCTGGGCGACAAATCCTCCAAAGGACAGCCCCAGGACGATTGGCTTCTCAACCCCCAACGTATCAATTAGGGCGCGAAGGTCGTCTGCCCACTGGTTAAGGTTCCAGTTTTCCGGTTTGTCGTGGTCACTGCGGCCTTGGCCTCTATGGTCGTAGTAGACGAGCTGCGACATTTCAGAAAGCGGGTTGAATGCGGGTTTCATTGTAGAATGATCGAACCCTGGGCCGCCATGCAGCACAAATATAACTGGGCGCTCCACCATCATGGGGCCCTTAGCAACGAGACCAGATCCGACCACGTCCACATACAGTCGAGTGTTGTTAACTTCTATTCGCATAGCGATCCCCGAAATGTTTGATTTGATGCTAGCCTTGCATGTCCATTCAGCAGGAGCAATTAAAGAGAATAATCTAGATGAGCACAATCGTTGTTAACGATGCTTTAGCCACGCCCCGGGGACGAGGCGTTCTGGAAACCGGCAACACCCCGGCTCATTACCTTCCTCCGGAAGACACCATCGCGCCACTTCATACCGCGGCCACTCGCTCTAAAGCCCTGTTATAATTCCTATCCTCTATAGCTGCACGTGATGCCCTCAACGATTGTATGTTGGGAGGGCCAATAGATTTAATCAGCGCCATCGGCATGAACAGGAAAATTTATCATGACTAAGAATCAATTCTTTGTTGGCCATCGTACACAAGCTTGGGTTTGCGTGGTACTCGCTTGCATATTCAGTATCCAGGTATCAGCACAAACATTTTTTGACCTTGTGATTGCGAATGGTCGTGTGATTGATCCTGCATCATCAACCGATGCCACGCGCCATGTGGGGATTATTGATAACCGAATAGTCGCTGTGAGCGAACAGCCTTTGTCAGGCAGAGAAACGATAGACGCGAAGGGCAAGGTTGTCACGGCCGGATTCATAGACTTACACAGTCATGCGCAAACCCAACTCGGTCAGCGGTATCAGGTAAGAGATGGTGTGACCACAGCGCTGGACCTTGAGGCTGGTGCGTACCCGGTGGCTGCTGTAGCGAACAGTATTTCCGATCAAGCATTGATCAATTTTGGCGCGTCGGCGAGTTATGCCTCAATGCGTGCAAAGGTTCTCTCAAACACTGAGCAGCCTTACATTTTCTTCGCTGGTAAATCTTTTAGCTTTAAGGATGCAGCGTTTACAAAACAGATGGATGAAGTCGAAATAGCGCGCACAATGCGACACGTGGGCTTGGGTATTGATCAAGGGGGCATAGGTATCGGTTTGCTGCTAGATTACCTGGATGCTGCTGTGAGTGATGATGAACTCGAAGCATTGTTTACCATGGCAGCTGATCGGCGCGCGCCACTGTTTATTCATATCAGGCGTGGAATAGCCGGCGACCCTTCAGGTTTGATAGAGGTCATTGAGTTAGCAAAACGTACCGGAGCATCAATCCACATTTGTCATCTCAGTGCGAGTGCGATGGGTGGTATCGACAACTTTCTCGAACTCGTTGATGAGGCGCTCGTCGAAGGGGTCGATATCAGTGCTGAGTCCTATCCCTACAACGCGGGGTCAACATCGATTGGTGCTGATGTTTTTAACCGAGACTGGAAAAGCATATTTGGTATCACCTACAGCGATGTTCAACTGGCAGAGACGGGTGAATTCTTTACCAAAGCCCGTTGGGATGAGGTGAGAGCAGAGGATCCAGGCGCCACTATCATCCATCACTATGGCCGAGAGGACTGGACTCAGCGTGCAATGGTGTCATCCGTAATGATGATCGGTAGCGACGCAATGCCAATCTTCAGCAGAAAGATCAAATCACATCCGCGGGCTATTGGAACTTTTAGCAGAGTGCTCGCCGAGTATGTAAGAGGTAGTAAAATATTGAGCCTCTCGGAAGCGCTTTCGAAAATGTCGTATCTTCCGGCGAAACGTTTAGAGGGCATCGCGCCTAAATTTAAGCGAAAGGGTAGAATTCAACCGGGTGCCGATGCTGACATTGTCATATTTGATGTAGATTCTATTCGGGATCGTGCAACTTACGATCAACCATATTCGCCCTCCACCGGAATCATGGCAGTAATCGTCAACGGCCAGTTAGTGGTTAATCAGGGCATCATTGTGCCTAACGTGTTTCCGGGACGTATAGTCATTGGTGGCTAGATATGCGAAGCAATTATCTTTACCTCTTTATAAGAGTTTCAGAAGCCTTTCTTCCGTGATGCCGTTTTGGATGAACCTGCTTAGGACATGGCGATAATCGACGCCTCATAGGCTCCATTATTTTGATATTTATTATTCCTCCTTTGATGATTGCATGTATCGCTATGAATCCAGGCGCAGGAGTTCACTGGTCTGTGACATCAAGGGCCCAGCGAGCGCCTCTGGGCTTGCTCATGTGCTTCATGGGTGTGGTTTGGGGGAGGGTAGGTGTTATAAACCAGCTTTCTCAAAGAATGGTCGGGTACAGCAATTGCTGACGCTAGATCGACTTTAAGTCGATGACGCTGGTTTAGAGCCGCCGGCCTGCATAATCTTCTGTAGCCCCTCGACCAGTAGCGTATCGACAAAATTTGCAATGCGATCGGGGGTTTCGCAGAAACCACGCTTTACCCATACCCAAAGTACGCCGTGTATGATGCTGGCGATTGCGGCAACCAAATAGGCCTGCTCGACCGGCTCCAGTTTTGGGGTCTGGTTGACCTCAGTGACTCGCGCAAGCATATGCGCAAGGACCTCGCTGAGTGGTTCCATAAAAAGGCTGGCTGAACAGCGACGCACGAGTGGTGCAAGGACTGCCTTATGTTCCTCGCACTGACCGAGGACCATTATCGAAAGCGTATTGCCCACGACCGGCATGATCAGCATACGATCATCAATTTGTGATGAAATCTCTTTGAATAAATCTAAAACCATTCGTTCAACTAACTGATCCAACGACCCAACCCGCGCATAGAAGGTCTTTCTGGTGACGTTCGCGTGTTCTGCGATCTCTGACACCGTCAGCGAGTTAAAATTTCTGCCGGACCTTAGCTGTTCGAGTAAAGCATTGCGGATAGCAGTCTCCGACCGCGCGATCCTGGGATCCAGGCGATGGGGGGAGTCGTCCATTAGGTGATTCTTCATCATTGAATAACGTTAAAAGGATCAACGCAGAAAGTAAACACTTGACTAGTTCTTGGGAATTCCACTAAGTTACCGGTGTTATTTCAAAACAGGGAAAAGTAGATGGGTATCGGTGAAGATATAAATGTAAACGACGTTCCGCTCGATGAAATCGACGTCAGCCGACCAGAGATTTTCTTAAACGATAACTGGCAACCCTGGTTCGAACGTCTGCGCAAAGAGGCTCCCGTTCATTACCTGGCAGACAGCGTAAACGGGCCCTTCTGGTCTGTGACCAGCCATGAAATGATTAAAGCGGTTGATACCAACAACGAAATATTTTCCTCAGAAGCTAAGGGTATAGCGATCGTCGATCCTTATGTCGCTGAAGAAGGACAAATGCAGGGCAAGAATTTCATCTCTATGGATGGGGACGAGCATATTAAGCAGCGAATGGCGGTGGCGCCAACCGTTGCCCCAAAAAATCTGGCTGGATTTGAACCTTTGATCAGAGAACGTGCTAGTGACATCTTGGACAACCTTCCTATCGGTGAAACTTTTAACTGGGTAGAAGAGGTATCCATTGAGTTGACGGCGAGAATGCTAGCCACCTTGTTCGACTTCCCTTACGAAGATCGGCGCAAATTGGTTCATTGGTCCGACCTGGCGACCAATGTGCCAGAAGTGACAGGCGACGACAGTATCGATATGAAAGAACGTTACGATGAGTTAATGGGTGCCGCCGCAGCGTTCTATCAGCTATGGATAGCCAAGCAGGGGCAACCGCCTTCCTTCGATCTCATTTCAATGCTGCAGCATAATGAGGCAACAGCCCGAATGAACGAGGATCCTGAATTGTTTCTTGGTAACCTTTTATTGCTGATTGTCGGGGGCAACGACACGACGCGAAACAGCATCAGCGGTGGCGTGTTGGCGCTCAACAAATACCCAGATCAATATCAGAAGCTCCGCGAAAATCCAGACCTTATCCCCAATATGGTAGCCGAAATTGTCCGCTGGCAAACGCCGGTCATCCATATGCGCAGAACGGCATTGGCTGATATTGAACTTGGCGGTAAAAAAATTAAAGAGGGCGATAAAGTCGTCATGTGGTATCTCTCGGGAAACCGTGACGAGTCGGTTTTTGAAGATCCGGAAAAATTCATCATTGATCGTACCAATGCGCGGGCGCACGTGGCCTTTGGGTTTGGCGTACATCGTTGCATGGGTAACCGCCTGGCCGAAATGCAACTCTGTGTTCTTTGGGAAGAGATTATGAAGCGTTATGACCGGGTTGAAATCGTTGGGGACGTAGAGCGCCTACCTAATAACTTTATTAGAGGGATAAAAGACGTGCCGGTGCGGCTTCATCGCGTTTAGTAAGCCTTAAATAGCCCGCGCTTTACCTGGTAGATGTTGGCAAGCAGGGGGACATTGGTATACACATCAGGTCGATCTACAACCGCGGCACCTGGAGGTTATTTATGATTCTATATTCTGTGCCTGGGTCTTGCAGTTTTGCTTCACACGTCGCGCTTGAGATGGCCGGCGCAGATTACGAGGTACGGCTAGCGCCTAGAGAGCAGGGACGGACGGCAGAAGATTTTTTTGAAATTAATCCCAAGGGTAGAGTGCCTGCCCTTGTGACGCCTGACGGCTTGTTAACTGAGACGCCGGCTATTCTCTGTTATATCTCACAAACCTATAGTCAGGCGAAGCTGGCACCAATGTCGAATCCCTGGCTATTTGCGCAGGTGCAATCATTTTCTGCCTACCTCTGCGCGACTGTTCATGTTGCACATGCACATGGTCATCGCGGTTACCGATGGGCGGATCAAGAGGCCTCGTTTCAGGATATGACGCGGAAAGTACCGCAGACAATGGGTGCGTGCTTTCGGTTAATCGAAAAAGAAATGCTTCAGGGTCCCTGGGTGTTAGGCGAGGATTTTTCCGTTTGTGATATTTATCTATTAGCGATTGCCCGATGGCTGGAGGCAGACAAGGTGGACACGACAAGTCTCAGTAAAGTGTTAGATCATCGTGCTCGAATGTTGCGCCTGCCGGATGTTCAAAAGGTGCTGGCGGAAGAACAAGACCTGGCACTGTCAGGCTAAAGACTCATCGCAGGCACAAACACCGCTACCACTATTTTGATTCGCGCTTGCGAGTATTTGTAGAATTGATCCAGACCCCACCAGCGCTGGTCGACGTCAGAAAAGTCGAATTGGAGGGTAGGTGTTATAAACCAGCTTTCTCAAAGAATGGTCGGGTACAGCAATAGCTGATGCGTACTTGAATTTAGCGGATTGTGGCGGGGTGATTCTTTGCCGAACCTTCTTTGACTCAATAAAGGCAGGGCGTCAGCGCTTTCCTCCTAAGGTCTAAACAAGCCGCCCAATAATCTCGGGGATTGGGCGAAGCCAATCGCTGCAGCAACCTTGAGCGCTGTTTCCATCGGATAAGGCAAAGTATGAATACCGCCGTGAACGCGAATTTTTCCTGGTATGGCGGGGTCGGGGTGGCACCAATCGTGAACAGCTAAAAGCCCGTTAAGAGTTTGTGATTGCGCCGGCGTAAAGGTTTGCACACCAAGTGCAGCCGCACCGCCAAAAGCTGCATCAAAAATCGGGTGGGCGATGGATCGAGTCTGGGTAATGGGTGCGGTATTGGCAGACACGCGCAGTGGTTCCGTAGGATGCTGTCGAGACTGTTCATTTGCAGGCTGGCGTGGAGAGAGTTGCCCACTTGCGACCCACGCCTCAGCAGTCATCAATTTAGCAAGGTACTGGGCTGCCTGATAGCTAGCGCCTTGAATACTAACCAAAGAGCGGCTTGCACCAAGCGCCCCCTGCTGGACCGCGCCGCCACCCTGACCGAGCAATCCAAGACTATCCAACGCAGCTTCCCACCGTGGACGGTTTTTTTTGCGTGTCACCAGTGCGAGCAGATCTTTTTCATCGAGAGGTGTTGCCGTCGTGGGTGACAACAACAAGGTAACGCTCTTGACGATGTCGCGCGGTAGGGCGTTCACCTGAGCATTCATAGCCGCCGCCAGGCGCATCTCGCGAGCTTGGCCAGGCGCGTAGGCGTAAAGGCAAAGATCGAGTGGTTGGCCGTCCGCAAAGGCCAAAATGGTGGCTAATGTTTCTGCGGGTTGCCTCAATAGGTCGACGCCATTGACCGGATACTGCACGCCGCTACCGCGACACTGGCTCGCAACCAGTGCCGCCGGGGGGGCTAGGTCTAGCCAGAGTATTTCAGCGCCGGCAGCGTTAAATTGCAGGGTGGGCGCCATTTCGGCGCTTGCACCAAAGACCACCACCTTGCGTTGAGATAAGTTTACTTGGTCATCGTTCCCTAGGTCTTGCGCTAACCACGCCAATGCTTCACTCGCGGCCGGCGAAATGATGTTCTCGGATAATAAGGCGTTGCCCAGGCGCGTGAGATTGGGCCAGTCACGTTTTAGAAAATGTAACGAAGGTTTCCAACCGGGTTCGCAGTTAGGCGATAGACGCGCGATCTCCAGGGGTTTTGCAGGTTGCTGCAGGTGTTCCTGAAGTTGACGTTGGCCATCATGATTTCGGTAAATGATTTGCATCTGAAAGGCTTCTGCAAGCAGCCGGGCGATGTCCGCACGCGCGTGGCTGGTAACTCTTGCAGCCTCAAATTGAGGTAGGATGTCAACATAGCCTTTCTTAAAATCTTCCAATTTTTCGGGAAAATTCACCTCATTAAAGACCAGGGGATAGGCCTCGACAGCGGCCTTCAGACTGTAGTGCATGATCTGGCTCGCCGAGCTGCCATCGAGAAGTTGAATGCCATGTTCTGCCATCGTTATAGTGTCTCATCTGCCTGGGTCAAAGTGTCGGGTAACGGTTTTTTAAAGCACCGCTCACCCATTTGGGCGTGTCGATGGGCATTCTAGAACAGATGATTTAGCATAAACCAGCTAAGTATCCGATACGGTCTCTTCACTGTTAATGTCAGGTGCAACCGAGGATAGGTGTTATAAACCAACTTTTTCAAAGAATGGTCGGGTACAGCAATTGCGTATGCTAACTGGTAATCAGCGACAATTTCCGGACGAACAAAGCACAAAATGTGCAAACGATACCGATTCCCGCCTAAAATCGTTCAATACGCTGTGTGGCTGTATTTCCGATTTTACTCAAGCCATCGTGACATTGAAGATTTGTTGGCACAACGTGGGATTATTGTCACGCATGAGTCAATCAGGTTGTGGTGCAACAAGTTCGGTTCGAAAAACACGTTGCACGGATGCCGGGGCAAAGACGATCCCAGCAATTTATGGCATGATCTTCTAAATTACCGCCCCGACAGGCCTCGAATGAATGATTTGTGGGCAGCGTTTCATACACGCAGCGAGGCGGAACAAAGCTAAAGTTTCCGTTACAGCGTACTACAGAAGAAAGGAACGTGAAAATGAAAGACGAGTTTGACGACATTGGTGGGCACATCAGCAAAGAGAATGACAATTACACCGTCAAAGACAACTTTGTTGGTGAAAACCTCCTCTTGAGCAGCACGCACCTTTTCCCGGGTAAGGAAACGGCTGGGCATAAGCACCTGCTACAAGACGAAATATTCTTTTTTACGCAAGGCTCCGGGGAAATCTACCTTCGCCACCCTGACGAAGGCCAAGGCGAGTTAGAGGAGATATACGAAGTCAATGCACAGGACATCGTTACGGTTCAAGCCGGTATTTTTCACCGCGTACACAACAAGGGCAAAACCAAATTAAAATACTTGCGTGTAATGAACCGCCCTTAACGGGGTAGCACCATTACCCGCTACCCGCAGCAGACAACCGAGCTGATGCAATACTCTGACTTTCGATCGAAACGCGCTGTTATAATTCCTATCCCAGGGTGGCCTCGTCGGTGTGTTGCTGCTAAGTGATTACGGGCGAAGCGCTAAAACCAAGACGCTATTTGTCGCGGCCATAGGGTCGATGGATTGATGGATAGTTTGCAGCGGGCTCATAAAGCCATTCGTTCGACCGTGGATGCCGCTGGTGAGGGGCCTCGCAGGACCATCGCCTTATGGTTTCTGTGCACTGATTAATAACTCGTGAAGCGGGCTAGGCCCTGCTTCACGAGTTACAATTGGATCACGCTAGCTTCCAGTCCAGTTTGGGGCACGCTTTTCTGCGAACGCAACCGGGCCTTCTTTGGCGTCGTTAGAGCTAAAGACTTTCTTCTGAAGAGGCACCTGCATTTCCCAGAGTTTGTCCTCTTCA
>JABGVY010000398.1 GCA_018645845.1 Gammaproteobacteria bacterium
CCTTGCGCTGCAAGCTCATCGTTCATTCCTGTCGTCATGTTGAGTAGTGTCTCTACGGTCAGCTTTGCTTCATCCCACGGAGACAGTAGGGTCCATTCCGGATCCATCAGATGATTAATTGCGTCGCACGTCTCGATGAGATATTTTTCTTCCGCAACGCCGATCAGCAGTGACACCAACCCCTTTTGGATGGCAAACACATCAATCGCCTCATCCGATGTCGCGTCATCGATAATAGTCACACCTTGATACTTGACGACCAGTTGATGAGTCCCGCTTTGTTGTGAATAAGCGCGTACCGCAGCCAACGCAGCGACATCAATGTTCAGTTGTTTCAATCTGTATTGATCAGACGACATTTTTCTTTTCCAATATCTTGTTCTGACGAACCCAACCTTACCACTTGAAGCCAGGCTAAAAGGTTGCTTTTACGCTGGATAAATTGTCAACGGACATTATTCTGGTAATAGATGCCGTGTGTTTGATACATTCTTGTTAAGCATGTTGGACGTAGCTTACCCAAATCAGACTTCGGAGCCTTATTCCTGTCGCTGAACTTAATTAAGGCTTTCAAATTCATTTCAACCGCTACTGCCCACTATTGAAATTTAGTCCGCAAAAATAGTCGATAGAAATTAGAGGCGCACAAATATGAAATTTAAAAGCCCACCTACATGGTTGTCAGTCACAGTGTGTTCGATATTGATGATAACGAACTACGCGAGCGAAGCTGCAACCCCTAAAGCGCTGCCGGCAGCGCAAGAAGAACATCAGGGTAAGACACTTGCTGTCATCGTACCGGGGGGAGGGACCTATAGCAGGCCTATATCAACAGACTCTGAGCAAACACAGATGTTTTTTGATCAAGGTCTGCGATTTGCCTGGGGCTTCTTCTTTCCAGAATCGATAGCCTCCTACCAGCAGGCTTCATTATCAGATCCATCACACCCAATGCCTTACTGGGGGATGGCGCATGCCATGGGTCCCAATCCCAATAGCCGATATGGGCGAATGCCGGATGACCCAAAGGGTGAAGGACTTAAGGCAATCACGAAGGCAAAACAACTCATTGGACGCGCCAGTCCCATAGAAGCACAGCTCATCAATGCGCTTTTTGTATTGTATGACAAAAAAAGTATTGCCGATGACAATGACAGAGACAGGGCATACCTTGCTGCTATGCGAGCAATTAATCGTCAATATCCTGATGATTCCGATGTTGCTGCGCTTTATGCAGCAGCCTATATGTCGATTGCACGTTGGAACTACTGGGACATTGAAGGCCAGCCACTGGATGAAACCCAGGAGGTAGCCCTGGCGCTTGAACATATCATGAAAAGTGACATGACGAATCCGGGCGTTTTGCATTTGCACATACACCTGATCGAATCTTCACTAACACCTGAGCGGGCGTTGATTTCTGCAGATGGATTGGAAGCAACCGTTCCAATCGCGGGGCATGTTGTTCATATGCCATCTCACATTTATGTGCGCGTGGGTCAGTATGACAGGGCGATTGACAGCAATGTGCGATCACGAAAAAAAGACAAGGAATTTGCTGAGATATGGGGTGATTTAGCGCTGCCTAATCTGGGTACTTATCCACTTTCACATAAAATTCATGCCGGTCATGCCATTGATTTTATTCGCTATGCCGCGACGATCCAGGGTAACTACGAAGTGGCCATTGATGCGGCTAATCAGCTAAAAGCTAGCTCGAAAGAACATCAGCTCTCGATGCGTGGATACCAGAAAAACATGGCGTCGCCTTGGCAACTGAACAAGATATTCGGCAAATGGGATGCACTAATCGGACACACCGCTTCCCATTCAAACACGCCTTATTTGAGGGGGATGTGGGCCTATTCGCTTGGAAGCGCCTATGCTAATACCGGTGATCTTGATGCAGCAAGTGAACAACTAAAAATCCTCAGAGCGATTATTGATGAGCCAGAAATCGATAAGACGCGTGTTACCGTAACACCGGTATCCGTGCTTTTGACACTTGCGGGTCATGGTCTCGAAGGTGAAATCAGGGAAGCCAGGGGTGACCTGCAGGGCGCAATAGCGAGCTACCTGTTGGCTGTCGAGCTAGAAGACCTGGGCAACTACACAGAACCGCCCGCGTGGGCGCAGCCAATGCGACATTATCTGGGCGCGGCGTTATTGAAAGCTGGCAACCCTGAAGAAGCAGAAAAGGTTTATCGTCGCGATTTGCGTTGGAATGCCGAGAATGGCTGGTCACTTTACGGCCTTCATGAGTCTCTTGCTGATCAAGGCAAAACGGAACAGGCAGCTGAGGCATTTGCGCGTTACGAGGCGGCCTGGAAGCATTCAGACACGGCGCTCACGGCTTCAAGAAAGTAGCGGCCAGCAACACAGGCCAGGATAGCCTGCAAGGTTGGCCTCGATCGTAGACTTGTTTCGATATTAGGTTCATATTTGTCGGGCGCTAAAACCAGAAAATTTTGAAGATCCAATCTGAGGAAATGACATCTGCTTGCTCGTTGGGTCGTATTTCAGTCGACAGCCTGAAGGGGCGAAATTGTGAAGGTACACTATGGAATACACTAGTATCACTCCGTCGTTCGGCGTCGAACTTGCCGCCGGTGCCCAGTTGGCAGAATTCACAGATACCGAAGTAACTGCGTTAAAGCAACTCGCAGCAGAGCGCGGTGTCGTTGTCGTTCGCGAACAAAAAATGGACATGAAGGGACAGGCAGAATTCGGCCACCGCCTTGGCGCACTCATGAACGCCCCTGTCACCAAGAAGGATACCCCTGAAGAGCTGATTGTCATCCGCGCAGGCCCCAAATCCAAAGCCGTCGCTGGCCAGGGATGGCATTCTGACGTATCCAGTGAAGCCGTAACGCCCGGGCTGTCCATGCTAAGAATGGAAGTGGTTCCATCTAGTGGTGGAGATACCCTGTTTGCCGATATGTATCAGGCTTTCGAAACGCTTTCGCCCGCGATGCAGACCTTTCTAAAGCAACTACACGCGCTACATGAACCCAGGGGACATTACCTTTACCTAAGCGGTGCAAAGACACTTGAGGAATTGCCTTCCTCGGTTCACCCACTAGTCCGGACACACCCCTTAACCGGTCGCAACGCGCTCTACGTTAACGCCGCCTTTGTTGCAAAAATTGTCGAGCTTAATGCGCGTGAGAGCCAGACACTGTTATCAATGTTATACGACCACGTAGCTTACTCTGTCAGTATTCAGTGCCGGGTTCAGTGGGCACCGAATACCGTCGTTTTCTGGGACAACCGGGTCGTCCAGCACCACGCCGCTTTTGATTATCACCCCGAGGTCAGGCTTGGTTTCCGGGTTACCGTAGTTGGTGAAGCACCCTGCCTGGCGGACGTTAACTGACTGTTTCCCACGGCGAGGTCACTATAAATATAAACGCGGTTAGCCGCTTAACCGGGAGATTTCTGTCATGGATGTATCAAGCCTCTCAGCGATACAGGAGGGCCTCAAGTGATTAATTTCTATAGCGCACCAACGCCAAACGGCTGGAAAGTCTCTATGGCTTTAGAAGAAATGGAGATTGAATATAAGTTACTGCTTGTCGAACTGGGTAAGGGCGAACAACACCACCCTGATTTTTTGAAGCTTAGCCCCAACGGCAGAATCCCCGCAATTCATGATAAAGATACCGATATCAGGATTTTTGAGTCCGGCGCCATCCTGCTTTACCTTGCGGAAAAGTCGGGAAAGCTCATGCCTGTTGATACCGCTGGCCGCTATGAAGTGATGCAGTGGCTAATGTTCCAAATGGCGGGTATCGGGCCGATGCAGGGACAAGCGGTTGCATTTATTCGATATTTCCCAGAAGAAGTTCCGCAGGCGATTAGTCGCTACACCAACGAGACTCGGCGGCTCTACGAAGTTCTGGATCAGCAATTGTCCACCAATGAATACATCGCTGATCGTTACAGCATCGCCGATATTGCAAACTACTCCTGGCTGCGAAGTCATAAGTGGGCTCGTGTGAGCGTGGATGGGCTGGATCATTTACAACGTTGGATGGCTTTGATGGCATCTAAGCCCGGCATTCAAAGAGGCTGCAACGTACCACCCTCACCTGGAAAGGCTGACCTGGTCAAGAGGGGCGGCGCAGCGATTACGACGCAGTAAATGTTGGCCGAAGATAATCCCGGTTTGCCCCTGACGTGAACTGAAGTAACGGTTCAGTGGCGCGACTGCCATCAGAGACGAGCTTCACAAAAAGAGTTGGATCCATTGACCATCGATGGTTCCTATAGCGCTAATCCGTATGATAACTTCTCTTGATTCCGATTCGATATCCGTAGACTTCGCAATACTTTCAACATTGCGGCTGCCACAGTGGTAGTTATGTTCAAAACTGAGTGTTAACCATGGACTACCTGGCGATCATTACGCTGGCTTCTGCCGCCTTCTTTGCTACGAACCTGGACAACCTAATTCTTCTGACGACTTTCCTTAACCGCTACAAGGAAAAAAAACCCCTCGTTTATACCGGTTACATTCTGGCGATTAGTGTCGCCATTGGTGGCTCATATGCCGCAGGGACACTGATAGATGAATTACCTTTAGAGTATCTCGGATATCTGGGATCAATACCGCTTCTTCTAGGCTTATACGGGCTGTGGCAGCTATTTTTGAATCAAGAACCTGGCGCTATTGCCCACCGCCGCTCTGACCATAGACTAATTGTACCCATTGTTGCTCTAACCCAATTCAGCAACAGCAGTGATTCAATGATCACTTTCAGTATTATCTACGCAGACACGCGGTCAACTATGGACTGGCTTATCACTGCAACTTTATTCACTACAGCCGTTCTTTTTGCGCTAGTGGGCTCCTTTGCAACCGAGAACCGACTTCTGGGTCAACGGCTCGATAAATATGCGCCTTACTTCACACCGTTCATTCTGATTTACGTCGGCACTTACGTTCTGATGAACACATCATCAGACGTGATAGCAGGGTAACCCTACTGTATGCATTAGTGGCCTGCGGAGATATTTTGCCCGCCCAGTTCCCTTTAATTCCCCTACACCCTGAACATGGGTTCTGCGACCAGAAAAGTGAGAGCCGGGTTATTTACCCATGGACGGACAGGCTATGTCTCGCGAATAGGCCAGGACCGGGTAACCGCTTGAGCCAATGTCTAGGGTGACCCGCTTGTACTCCTCCTCCGAGTAAACTCGAATAACGCGCGAACCAAAAGCATGTTCGACCATTAAAATGGCATACGGTTTCTTCACATGCTTGCGTAACCGCAATGGGTTAACTACCTGCATAATAACGGAGAGCGCTTCAACCCATACCGTGACTTTGTTTTTCCTCACAGCGCCCCCGCGAATCCAATCGACTTATCAAGGGTCTTTGCTATTCTGCGGAGTTCCATTTTAGCCTGGGCCTTACCCTTTGGTGTGCCGTATTCGAGTAGCTCGATCATGATCTCCATGGCACCTGACCAGCGGACGGGCTGCAGGGTCTTTTCTTGTTCTTCGTTCATACGTTACCTCTACTTACTTGTTGGGTTCATATTCTTGGAAGTCCTCGTGCTTGTAGCGCGATTACCCTCTGGTAATATGTCCAGATAATGGAGTAACCCCGAGTCTTCGATACTAGCTTCATCTGTTCAGTCACCTGGTGGCGACAATTAACTGACAAAGTGGTTATGAGGGCTCATGTTATGGTCCATTTGTCTAGTAAATGTATTTTGTATGTACATTTTTGTGACCTCGCGCTCCAATCGCTCTTCAACATCGCTCTTCAACATCGCGCATCATCACCAGCGCATTCCGGTGAAACTGGACCACCCGATCACTAAACTCTTTTCCCGGGTCTCGAAGGGTTCTGCGCCAATTCAAAAAAAACAGACGTCGTGGGCCAGGTACAAGAGGTCGTCGTCAACTATTTTGTGCATGGCGAACCAGATAGAGAAATCGTAGCAAGTGAACTGAACCTTTC
>JABGVY010000401.1 GCA_018645845.1 Gammaproteobacteria bacterium
AGCCAAAAAAGTATGATTGAGGTGATTGACGCCTATTTCGACCCGTAGGCATCGCAGACTTACGAGCACTTTCAACAAAAACACTTAATAAAATGTTATAAGTTATTGTTTAAATAAGACTATCAATCTAATATTGCTGAATGACGGCCGCCAATGCCACTCTAAGAAACAGCATTGAAGTGGGAAACAATCCTTCCACCGGGCCTCAGACGCTCCTAAATTTGCTCAAGCTGTATGAGTCAGATAATACAGATTGTTCGATTTGGGTCGATACGCTCGAATCCCACGTCGCAACACTCCTGCCCTTTCTAGCCGCAAGACCGCCCGCACAGCTAATAAAGTGGCATGAGGCATTCACGCTGGAGGACCTAAGGCGGGGGGCGCTGACCGTGGCTAATCAGGTTAACCTAAAGGGAATCGACTCGCTGAACGGGCAACACCAGCAAACTTCGCAGATCGGCCTTGCACTGGCGCATCTAGTTGACCCCGCTCTAGCACACCAGACAGCACTCACATGTCGACTGGTTCACCACGACATTGCTATCCCCGACCCTGAGGTCACCGACGCTCTGAGATATTACAATCGGGCGTTATCAACACTGCACGGTTCACCCCTACTGACGCGACTGGTTGCGGTCGCCAGCCACTGCAGCGTTGAGACAGAGATCGACATTGATGAATGTGCTTCGCTGTTGTGTATACCGGCGGCAAAAATTAACTCACTCCTGTCCGACCTTCCGCTGCCAGAATCCGCAGCTCCGATTACCGACATCAATTCGCGATTCGAGCTTACGTTAAACGTTGCCAATCTCATCGACAGTAGCATTGCACTGGCGCGTCAGACCTCTCGGGATTGCGCGATCCAAGCCCTGGCTTCGGGGCTCTTTGACTCAAGAGCGGTAACGATCTTTACGGAGAACTCGACTGGCTGGTTCAACCAACTGCATCAGCTGAGCTCACCGCAATCTATCATTAACCAGGCTGCAATAAGCACTAATCCCGTAGCAACTAGTGAATTTTTGACCGTCGCAGATGAAAAAGTTCTTGTCTCGATGGGATCCAAAGACGGCCTGGCCATTCCAATATTCGTCAGCGAGAACGACACATCCATGTGTGTTGCCGTGACCCTGCTGGCACTGAGCTCAACAACACTTACCACAGCATTGTCCAGCCCAAAACTCATAGAACAGTTCGGAAGAATCTGCAGGTATCTGTTTACTGCCAAGCTTAATAGAGGCATTGACGCTGACGCACTGGATAGTCGAGTACGCGAAATTATTCACGAAGCTAACAATCCGATTTCCACCGTACAAAACTATCTAAAAGTATTATCCCTAAAGCTTGGCCCGGAACATGAAGCACAGGCCACCCTTGAATCTGTCAGTAGCGAACTATTCAGGACAGCTGAGATCGTCCGTAGTTTTAATGATCTCAAACTCGAGTCGGCGAATCGACCAGGGGAGTGTGACGTGAACAAAGTCACCCGGCAAATAGGTGCACTATTCGACCAGGGTCATGACATTGAATTCGAGTACCGGCTGGATGAATCAAACCCAATTATGCAGATTCATAGCAACAATCTTAAACAGATCCTGACTAACGTGATCAAGAACGCGACTGAATCGAGCTCTCGCGGGGATACCATCTCTCTTTGTACTGCCGGGAAATTCATGCATGGAAACAATATCTTTGTCGAGCTTTCCGTTCGAGACTCTGGCCAGGGTATCGCAGATGATATCGGTAACGTTTTCAACCGGGGAGTCTCAACAAAATCCGGTGACCACAGTGGAGAGGGACTAGCCGTGGTCAAGCAGCTAACGGTAGCCGCAAACGGCTTTGTTACTTATCGGTCCGACCAACATGGAACTGAGTTCCGAATCACTATTCCGCAGCTTCAACACAGGTAACTTTTAATGAGTGCTTTAAAAGAGATACAACTTCTATACACAGTCCTGATCGTCGATGACGAGCCGGGACAACTTGATAGCCTGAAAGAGCTCATGACGATATCTGGCTACGAGGTCAGCACCGCAAGCTGTGGTTTTGATGCTATCAAAATGCTGGAGCAGCAATCCTATGACTCAGTTCTGCTTGACCTGAATATGCCCAATGGCTCGGGATACGAGGTGATTGATCATGTCGCACAAACGAAGATCGACGTTAAGATTATTGTCATCAGTGGCAATACTGATTTTGAATCTACGCGCAATGCATTAAAAAAAGGTGCTTACGACTTTCTTAAAAAACCCTATGTGCCGGACGAACTTCTGGCAACTGTAAAGAACGCCACCAGCACGAAACAACTGGAAGTCACCAACGAAAACATCCAGAAGAAACTCGAAGAAAGCGAACACTTACATCGATTCATCGTCGACAATTCACCCGACATTGTGTTTATCCTCGACAAGGATGGGAATTTTACTTTCCTGAATGAAACCGTCTACCAGGCTTTAGGGTTCGAAAAAAACGAACTGCTAGGCCAGCATTATTCAAAGCTGGTTTCCAGCCCAAACAAGGAACTCGCTAGAAATGTATTCGCGGAACCGCGCAACGGGCGCAGGAAGTCTCATAAGGTTGAACTAAAGCTTACCTGCAAAGACGGTTCCGAGCATCGCTACTTCGATACAACATCAATGTCTATTGACCCGGGTGGTGCGGGTATCCGCGGCGGCGTCTACGGCGTTGCACGGGATGTCACAGAGAAGAAGCAGGCTCAGGAGGTAATTAATCACCACGCCTATCACGACACGCTGACCAAGTTACCCAACCGAATGCTGATGGAAGATCGACTCGGCGTAGCAATGACCCAGGCACTTCGAAATGGCCAAAGGCTGGCCGTCATTTTCCTTGACCTGGACCGCTTCAAATGGATCAACGATACTCTTGGGCACGCTATGGGCGATCGACTGCTGCAATCTGTCTCACACAGATTGGAAAGCTGCATTCGAAAGGGCGACACGCTAGCAAGGTTTGGCGGCGACGAGTTTGCGCTCATTCTGCCAAACGTAAACCAGGAAGAAGACGCGCAGATCATTGCACAGAAAATCCTGGAAGTGTTCAAGGAACCACTACGAATCGAAGAGCACGAACTGTACGTTACAGCAAGCATCGGTATTGCTCTTTATCCTGACTCCGGGAACACCATCGAAGCGTTAATCGCATCAGCTGACCTTGCGATGTACAGCGTCAAGGAGCGCGGCAAAAATGGTTACGAGTTCTTCCACCCTTCCATGAACGAAGCGTCCAGTGCCCGACTAAATACCGAAAGAGAGCTTCGCAAAGCCCTGGCCACTGACGACATCAAAATATGCTACCAGCCACAGGTGAATGCCATCACCGAAAAACTTGTTGGATTTGAGGCTTTGATCCGTTGGGAACATCCCATTAACGGACTGATTTATCCCGGTGACTTCATCCCCATCGCGGAAGAAACGGGCATCATCCTGGAGTTAGGGAGGTATGTCCTGGATCGCGCCTGTGCTGATGTGCAAAAGTGGCGGCAAGAAGGCATGAAGAACGTTCGAGTCTCTATCAACTTTTCAAGTGTACAGGTTGAGCACGATAACTTTATTGAAGACGTTCTGTCTGCTCTGCATAAATATGACCTGCCTGGCAGCGTACTCGAAGCGGAAATAACAGAAAACGTCATCATGAACGACATGTCGAGCGCTATACGAAAATTACGTGAACTGGCGACCCACGATATAAAGGTTGCCATTGATGATTTCGGGACCGGCTACTCATCGCTCAGCTACCTGCAACAATTCCCTATTAACACGCTGAAGATCGACAAGAGTTTTGTCAGTTCAATTAACGAGAGTGAAGAAGCGACTTCAATCGTTGATGCTATCGTGGCTATGGCTAAAGGATTGAAATTGAACCTTATTGCCGAAGGTGTTGAGACTGATCCCCAACTGGAATACCTGAAGAACCTGGGCTGTGAGTCTATTCAGGGATACCTGTTCGGCAAGGCAGAAGGGGTTGATCGGACGACGGAAATACTTAATTGTGCAGAACAAGGCGACCTTTTAAGAAACCTGACCGCCGTCCCAAAAAACACAGACAAACAGTAGTACAGTGTTTTCAGGCTGGTTGACCACTAGAGCTGCTTGGCTCTTCCCAGCCACTTATGCATCGTCGTCTGCATACGCCAGATCTTGGCTGGCTGGTATAAAGTCTCGCGCATAAAACTGTCTGGCTGCACCAGGTTCCTTATCCTCAGGCTGCAATCCAGGTCCTTACAAACAATATTGCCCAGTGTATGTCGTCCCTCACTGCCTCTTACCTGCACCGTAAACATCGCGGTCCCATTTGCTTTGTGAACATGATGACACCAGGAACACATCTCCATACGCGGTTTTTTCGCCGACCGTTTTGCTCTGCTCAATCTGATACCACGACTTCGTCCATCGTTGGGTGACTGTAAAACGACGAAACCGAGATGCCCTGAAGGATGCACCCAGCCAAAATAATCGAGGGACGGCCACTGAGCATTATCAAGATCAGGGACATGCAGCACTTCACCTTCATCAAAGGCAGCGGCAATTTGTTCACGGTTCATCGCTAGCATAGGTGAACCATATCGAGTCA
>JABGVY010000402.1 GCA_018645845.1 Gammaproteobacteria bacterium
GTTAGACTTAAAGCCTGGTTATTGTTGCTTAGCGGGAGAAAAATTAACTGTGATAAAGGTATTGCCCACGGTGAAGAGCCGCTAGAAATTCCAAAGCAAACCTACTTTGTAGAAGGTGTTTTTATAGGATTCGCTGTTGTCGCCTTTCGATTTGTAATGGCTGGCGGTTACATCAATATTGACTTTCTTAACAGGGAATCCAACACCGAGGGTCACGAGATTGGTATCACCACGGGTACGGTAAGCGTAGCTGGCAACACACGGTTCGGTGCAGGTCTTTTCAAAGGCACGATCAAGCGTTCTTGCGTCATAGTTTCTGCGCCACCCCGGCACCAATCCGGCCACCGTTGAAAGAATGTCACCGTGCCTGAAAACGTATTCTGCAAAAAAAGTAGCTTGCCTTCGAGACCGATAATCAACGCCTAGATAGATTTCTTGCGAACTCGTATCGAAAGCCGCATCGTTGGCCTCCTCGGCACTAGATTTACCGATAAAGACATAGTCTTTAACCCGGTATCCGACTCTGCCGGTTGCGGCTAGGGTCAAACGCTTGTTGAAGGATAGATCAGCCTCTAGTTGAGCGCCTTCCCGGGGATCGCTGTCTTTGAACTTAAAGTGCGTTGCCTGAAGCTTAATTTTGTACCAGGAAATATTGTCATCAGTGTCGAGCTGGAATGTGTAATCGGCGCCCAGAGACAATGCCATAGAATCCAGCGCATCATATTCGTCATGCTTCGATTGAGCGAGGTAAGCAGAGAGAATCAGCTGAGCGCTATCGCCGTACTTCCTGGAATATCCTCCACCAATGCTGAGATAGGCTACGTTATCGGCGACCTTGTCGCGGTTGTAAGTACGACTTATGTTATCATCGCGTTCGTAAACAGCCTGAATTTCACCATACCAACCCGAGCCGTATGGTTCTGCATAAGCAGGTGAAACTGGGGAAACTAATGCCCCTAGCGCTATAGCAACGGCGATGATTAAAGCCATAGGTTTCATGGGGCTTCTATAAAGTCTGAGAGATTTTAGAGAATGGAAAGCTTATCGGAAATCGATGAAAGGCGCAGGCGCTTTTTGCTGCATTTGCTTGCCTCGGCCGCCTTCACGACAACCGTGGGTTGCAGTTCGAGTTCAACGGGTCTGACCTCTGAGTTACCCCCTGGCCGATCTATTCACGCATTAAGCGGTGAAGTACACGTTAACGGCGTTCCCGCTTCTGTCCTAACGCGGATTAACCCAGGCGACATCATAGAAACCTTTGATCGAAGTTTTGTTATTTTTGTAGTTCAAAAAGATGCATTCATCTTGAGAGGCAATTCAATAATGACCTTGCCTGGCGTAACTGCGACACCCGGTATTGTGAGTACCGCATTTACGCTTGAACGGGGCAAAGCTCTGTCGGTTCTTGCATCTAGAAGAACCGATATCTCCACGCCGAGTGCGGTCATCGGCGTTCGTGGTACCGGCGTTTACGTCGAGGCTGAGCCTGACCTGTCTTACGTGTGTGTCTGTTATGGTACTTCTGATGTGACGACGCGGGACGATCCGGATATCACCGAAACCATCGTCTCAGATCACCATACGGGACGCTATATTCTCGCCGATAAAAGTGCTTCGCAACGAATCATTCCAGCACCGTTTAAGAATCATGATGATCAGGAGTTGTTGCTAATCGAAACACTGGTAGGCCGAACACCGCCGTATATAGTGCCGCGCGGCGTCACTCGTACTCGAGGCAGCTACTTTTAGTCATCAAGGCTGTCTGAATCATTGTCGCGTTCAGCATGAAAGTGTATCTAAGGGCGAGAAATGCGTGCACGCACCCACCGCCGCGGGGTAAACGCCAGGACAACAACCCGGGATTACAGAGGTTTACAGAATCCGATGGCCTGATTGGCCACGTGAGATTAGGCGATCGCCTGGTGCCAAGCAAGAGGTTTCAATTCCTTACCGGTAAGAACTGGGCCCAGGTAGCATGCGCTCTTGAATTCTTGGTAAGTCCAGACAAGTCTGCGGAGAAAATAGGAAGTTAAACAAAGGACCAGCGTGATGCCGGCCCTTTGCGTCGCTAGCGGGTAGCGAGTTTTCTATCTATGTCCATATTAAGCTCAACGACCACGCGTCTGTCGAAGAAGTTGCTCTCCAGTGACTCTGCTGAATCCAGTGGCCTGGTTTCTCCGAAAGCTGCGCCAATAACCTGGGTTGAATTCACACCACTGTTGATCAGGAATCGTTTGACTCTGCGGACTCGTTTCTCAGACAGCGCTTGGTTGAATTGGTCGTCGCCGCGACGATCTGCGAATCCAGACAGGGTGACGGTGGCATCCTGATTCCTGCGAAGTACATTGGCGATCTGTTTAAGTTCAGCTTCATATTGTGGCTCCAGTACATCAGAAGCTGTTCGAAACTGTACCGGCAGCTGCTGTGATTTGGCCGTCGCTGACTGTATAGACAATACTTTGTCCAGGTCCTGGTTGAGGGCAGTGATCACCTGGTCTTTTTGTGCATGGCTGGTTTGGGATGCATTCAGCTTGCCGGTCAGATCCGTGACATGGATAGTAAGCTCCTTATTAACCCGTCGATGTTCAAATAGTTTGCCGAATATCTCTGCTCCAAGTACCGCGCCGGTGAAAGCGCCAATCGGACCTCCGGCCACAGCGCCAATGACCAGCCCAGAAGCCGCGGACCTTTTCTGCTCGATAGATGAATCGGCCAATGCCGGGGTGATGGATCCTGCGACAGTCAGTCCGGCTAGAGCCAGGGCCACTGTGAGTGATTTTGGTTTCATTTTGTTTCCTCAGGTTATTAAACAAAAACACAGTTCCGCCATTGGAGTGTGTGTTAGCTTTATTAAGCATGGGAAATGCGGCATCTTAGAGAGCTGTTTGTGTTGTACTGCTGATCAATTGTGTCAGGAATAGGGCAGCTTCAAACTTAATACTGCTGTTAAGGAAAATTGTTCATGAACTATCGACTGGCTATTATTGAAGACGACAACCTGCTGAGGGAAAACTATACAGACGTTTTCGGAAGGCAGGGTTATCTCGTGGATGCCTACTCAAACCGGGAACAGGCCCAGGAAGTTTTCCAGTCCAGACTACCTGA
>JABGVY010000479.1 GCA_018645845.1 Gammaproteobacteria bacterium
ATGCCTTTAATGTTGCCAATACGCATTTGTACTGGACGCGTGAAGCTTATCCGACCCGGGCTTACCAAACCCTTGGTAATGCGGGTGCGGGCATGAACGCAAAGAAAGCAGCGGTAGATAATCCCGGTTTAGCGAAAGGCTTACCTGAGGGGGTAGGTGTGGGCGATCCCGAGCATCTGATCAACACCATTAAGAAATGGGAGGAAATAGGCGTCACCGGCATTAACTTTTTGTTAAATGCGATGGAAATGGTGCCCCAGGAACAGGTGCTTGCAAGCATGAAGTTATTCGCTAAAGAAGTGATGCCCAGGTTCCGCAGCAAAGAAGACCTGGCGGCGCCGGTATACACACCCACGTCATTGCCTGATTTTGTGGGAGCTGAAAAATGATTGTTGGCAGCGCTAACATAGAAACCCTGGCGGAGGATGCCGCGACGATAGAGTCTTTCGGTAAATCTGAAATCGTTTTCGAGAATGTTGTTTGCTTTCAGATGACCATGGAGATGAGAAATCAGGCCAGAGAAGCCGTATTGCCAAAAGGATTGCACCCGACGGTGCCAGCCACATTATCAATGCAGTCATGGGAGGTCGGTCGCAGTCCCTATGGTGAATTCAAAATGGTCGTTTGTCGAGTTGGCTGTCGCAGCGGTGTGCGTGCGCGAGGCTATGCAACCCGCGTATATGCGAATACGCAGATAGCGGTTACAGCGCTTAGGCAACAATTTGGTTTTTCAACACAGTTAGCGGAGATTGACTTTCGTCATAGCTTTGACGGAACTGATGTTAAGGTGATTTTTGAATCAAGTGTTATCTTCGAAGCGGCTTGCCTTGATCCTGAGCCAATGAACAATTCTGACGTACAATATACCGGCACGCTGAATCTAGCACATACACCTAAGGGGCTTAGGCTGGTTCAATTGGAAGCGGATCATGTTGCGAGTCAGGTGGAACGATTGTCATCCCGGCTAATGAGTTTTGACGGTGAAGCCTGGGGGAATGCGTTGCTGGATCCCTATACCGTTGTCTCAGCGAGCCTTGCTTATGAAACGGTGACTTTTCCACCGGTTCGATTTGTCTGTAAACCGGATGAGCTCGCTTTTACAGGTACAGAGTCTGTTTAAGTGATATTAAAAGAGGGCCGCAAAGTTCTGGGCGGCTAGTACCAATAAATACCCTTTCTTAAGGTTCAGAAAAGTATCGTCATCCTCGGGTGTTACCCGATTTTTCTTTTCGTTGCTTTGGTGATCATCATGGTATTTCAGCGGCTATGTGGTCTATGATCGTCGCCTGAGAGAAAGTTGATCAGTGAGGCAGACCACATGGCTATTGAAGTAATACCCACCAATCTTGATTTCACCGAATTGCATGAGCGGATGCAGTCCTACGTCGATGACAAAGTCATTCCTTTTGCCAATTCGATGGTGATGAAGGGCGATGATGTGGTTGATCTGGAGTTTTACGGTGGTTTTGATATGACGTCAGATCGCCCGCTGACAGAAGATGCTATCTTCCGCATGCATTCCAGCACCAAAATGGTGTGCTCTGTTGCGGCCATGATGCTTTGGGAAGAAGGCAAGTTTTCATTGGATGACCCGCTTGAGAAGTTTATCCCAGCCTTTGCTGACATGCAGGTGCTGAAAGCTGATGCCAGTTCCATTGAAGACGTTGAACCAGCGAAGGACAGTATTCGCATTCGTCAGATTCTGTCTCATACCGCAGGGCTTTCCTACGGATTTATCGAACCTGATTCTATTATTGATACGGCTTACAACGAGCAAGCGCTGAACCCAATGGCATCTGCACCGGGTTTGACGCTGGAATCGTTGTGTGACGCGTTGGGTCATATTCCGCTTGCGTATCAACCGGGTACGTTCTGGCGCTATAGCCTGGCTACGGATGTCACTGCAAGGCTCATAGAGGTGATTTCAGGGCAGCGGTTTGATGAGTTTCTCAAGGCGCGAATATTTGAACCGCTCGGCATGGTTGACACTGATTTCTTTGTCCCGGTCGACAAGCAGGATCGGCTGACGACCTTGTATCTGCCTACTGACCCCTTGGATCCGATGAGTGAGTGCGCAGCGCCTATGGATTCACCAGCAGCGACCACCACCGCCGAACTGCCTAGCTTTCTGTCCGGTGGCGGTGGTTTGATGTCAACACTCGTCGACTATCTGGCGTTCGTTAGGATGGTTGTGGGTGATGGGTGTTACCAGGGTAAGACGCTTCTTAAACCGGAAACACTGGCGCTCATGCGCACCAATCAATGTGCCGATGGCATTGGCGTCAATTTTCCGATGTGGAGCATGCCTGGTACGACGTTTGGTTTGGGCTTTGCGTTGAAAGAAGCGCCCACTGATGACGAGCCCGCAGTTGCTAAGAACGAGTTTCATTGGGGTGGCATGGCTGGAACGCATTTCTGGTGGGCACCGGAGGCAGACTTGGTCGGTGTCTGTATGACGCAGCGGATGCCTGGATTCTGGCATCCATTCAGTCATGAGTTCAAGAAGCTGGCCTACCAAATTGCGGGCGAGTGAAGGTGAAGACTTGATTTAACCTTTAGCTTCAAAGGCGTTTACCAATACCTCGGCATCAAATACAGCCGGCTCTTTGCCCGTGCTAGCGTAAACATAAAGTGCCGTATTGAAAATAGTATTGGCAACATTGAAAACCAGAAAAACGCCCAGCAAGCAGATCGCTCCAAGCGCCATGACTACAAGACCGCCCGGCCCTTGAGGTACCAGTATTCCTAATCCTAGGGTTACTCCTATAACAGCAAGGATACAAACAAATTGGATCAACCCAAGACCGAAAGCGCGCCCCAAACTCTCGCCCCAGGTTTTTTTAAGAATATCTTTGGAGCGCCGCACAGCTTCCAGGGGAGACACATTTTCGTACACCAAAACAGGTACCACGAAGAGCGTCAAAACCGACCAAGCCAGGCCAAGCACCGAACGAATAAGGTTGACGACAATTTTACCTATGCCCCCCAGCCTTAGGGCGAATCTCTCGAGCATTGCCAACAAGAGGCCAATCGTCGCAGCTAAAAGGCTCCACTGAAAGATGATGACAGTTTTACTCATTCCAAATCGAATGCTATCCATGAAGGTCGCGTCGCCCCCTTCAAATCGAGTCTTAGTGGTATAGACGACGCATACGTTAAAAAAAGTAGCGATAAACGAAAGCCCCAGGTAGACCACGAACAGAATAGTGTATTCCGTGACTCCCCAGACGGCTTCAGCGCCAGCTGCATCGCTTTCACTAAGAGCCTGCAGGAGACCACTGGGTACAAGGATTGCGGCAACATACAAAATTGAGGCAATAGAGGCGAAAAACGGAAAAAGAAGCATCTCTTTGTCTTGCCCTATCACTGTAAAAGTAAGCTTCGTGATATTCCAGCTACGTGAAATTGCATTCATCTTGGTCTTCTCCAGGGTTCTTGGCCCTTCTATTCAGGGTACTACCGAGCTTGGCATACATGCTGAATAAAGGAATGGTAGCAAATATCTCCAGTCACTATTTTGAGTATCGATACAGCGCCCCTTGGCTTTTGTTCCATCACATGTAATCGGTTGGTCAAGTAAAAATTAGGATTGTCGCTGACCGAATACCTCTGTTGAAATTCATATTCTCAAATGAGTAGACGAAGAATTTTACCGCGTAGGTCGGGACCAGGCGGCAAATAGATACATCGATGTTTCCTTGATGACTAATACAAGGGATCACTGGCTTGAAGATTTGTTAACAAATCAAATAAAGGAGTGATAGTCGCTGGGATCGTTATATAACACCGATTCCAGAAGTCTGCTGGTATCGACTGCTGAAATATCGGTTGCTGCATAAGGACCCTGCAGGGTACTACCAACTGAAATATCAGATGAACCGATGAAATTACCTAACGGATTAAGGACTGTTTGACTCAACACATCCGTGATGACGAGGCCTGTAAGATCAATCGTACCGTTCACTAATTCTTGTTGTGTGTTCGTGTTCTCCAATGTCGAACTCGCTTCCACATTGGTCAAATCGATAGTGTCACTGGCGAGCAACGACAGATCTGGGCTGACGGTGATTTCAATCCCCTGGCTGACCAACAATGTTGAGGTGGCATCGGTATAAACGTTGAATAATTCAAAACCCCTGCCGGCATCCAGGAAGACATCCGAGGTATAGACATAGTCTCCTTGTAAAGATAGTGACGTAGTCTGGGGGGCAATCAAAACCAGGCTATCCTCAATGCCTGTTACGGCATTCGTGCCGTTTACAACTTGCCTGATCATTGCCGAATTCAGGTTGGAATCTTCACTTTCGCCATTATTCAGGGAAATAACTTCGATATTATCAATTCCG
>JABGVY010000449.1 GCA_018645845.1 Gammaproteobacteria bacterium
CAGTGTCGTCAAAGTATGAATAACACCGCGCAATTCAGCTAAACCTTTGAGTCGGCCTGCGAAGGAATAACCGGGGCGAACAGCGGGGTCATCTTTCTCATCGCCAATGGCATGACCATGATCTGGACGCATTGGAATTTCACTGAGAGGGTTATTGTTCTGTCGACGAGCTGCTTCTTGATGTAACAGCGCATCGATAATGCCAACAATGTCATTGTCACCATCTAAGTGGTCTGTTTCATAAAAGGAACCGTCAGCCTCTCGTTGGATGTTGCGAAGATGCACAAAGTGGATGCTCGGTCCGAATTCATTGACCATTTTCACCAGGTCGTTGTCTGATCTTGCGCCATAGGAGCCGGCGCACATTGTTAGGCCATTGCTGGTGCTTTCCACTGATTCGATGATTGCTCTGGCATCCTGTGCTGTTGAAACCACTCTAGGCAATCCGAAAAGAGAGAAGGGCGGGTCGTCGGGGTGGATTGCAAGGACGACACCAGCCGCCTCAGCCGTTGGGATGATGTCGGAAAGAAACGCAAAGAGGTTAGACCGAAGGCCTTCATTACCGATGTCCTGGAATGCCTGGATAGCCTGGCTGATTCCTGCCCGGTTGTATGATCCTTCGCCACCTGGCAATCCCGCGATGATGTTGGATTCCAGCCTGGCCCTGTCTTCGCTGCTCATGCTAGAGAAACGCTCTGATGCCATACTTAGTTGGGTCTGGCTGTAGTCGGATGCAGCATCCGGTCTCTGTAAGATGTGAATGTCGTAGGCGACGAAATCGGACATTTCGAAACGGAGTGCGCTGGACGCATTTTCCAGTTCAAAATTGAGGTTAGTACGGGTCCAGTCGACGACGGGCATGAAGTTGTAGCAGACCCGCCTGATTCCCCGTTTTCCAAGATTAGTCAGGCTCTGTCGATAATTGTCGATATAAGCCTGGTAGTTGCCGGTTCTGAGCTTAATGTCCTGATGAACGGGAATGCTTTCGACAACGGACCATTCGAGTCCATTCTCATTGATTAAAGTTTGCCTGGCTGTGATTTCTTCAAGCGACCAGGGCCCCCCAGTGGGGATATGATCAAGAGCCGTGACCACGCCGCTGGCGCCGGCCTGGCGTATTTGCTCCAGTGTCACGGTGTCTTCCGGGCCAAACCATCGCCAGGTTTCTTGCATTCGTTAGTGCTCTCCATCGAAGGTCTTTATGGTAAACTGGTCAGGCCAATTAACCAAGTGATATTGTACCCCTTGGCGGGGTATGGAGGGCAAAATCCCGAATCAAGGGAGACTTCAAGAATGTTGACCCAGTTACTGGTCGCGTCTCCGCGCATGCTGAACTCAGGTCGGTCGGAAGGTTTTTGCCATTCATAGCCGGAGAGGACTCGTTAAGCTTGAAAATGCCCGCTTGAACTAGGTGGGGATCTTAAGCCGCATCTTTCCAGAGTCGCGAGAGTATATCGAATTAATTCATGAGTAACGATTATTTTCCTTAGAGTCAGCCCCCAGGTAATGTCTGGCACTAGTTTGCGTCATATTTCAGCCGCAGCGTATTGCATTAGCGCGGTTTAGTCCCGACTGGCCAGGATTGGTAACGTCAACTGTAAGGCAGTAAACGGCCACGTTTTGGAATGACAAGTGTACCTATCTCTCGAAGACGCTCCGCTAGTACCTCAGAGAACCTGATATCGGGTCGCTCTATCCGCGTCGCTCTTCTGAATGTCGTGAATAGGTCGCCTCCCTGCGCCATTATTTCCACCGTCGACACGCGATATAATTGCTCCGGTTTGAGATCTACCTCATTCACTTGGACAGACATGACTCTATTGCCAACAGGTTGGCTGAGGTCGTAGCCAACCCGCAATCCAGACACCTGAAGCATGCCCCGTTCAAGAGTGAGCGATTGTTCCAGAACAGCAAGAATTTGCTCGCCGGTCATTTCAAGCTCTGCCACACGATCGGTAAAAGGAAACGAATCGATCACGTCGGTCAAAGGTACACTTCCCTTAGGGAGATCTTTTCTCAATGCACCTGAGGGCATAAAACCGATCTCTGCACCTACTTCCTCACGAATGATATCCGCATACAAGTTACCAAGATCGGACTCTTCATTGTAGAGTCGACTTACCCTCTCCTCAGAGAAACACAAAATTTCCTGCAACTCAGGAAACAGGGCTTTGTATTGAGACAGTTTCCGCGCGATAACCGGGTGTGGTGATAGATCATTGCTAACGACCGGTATTAGCTTGCCCTCATGAGCAATAATCTGGTTGGGTGATCGCGATTCATCTAACTGGAGCTGTAAGAAACCCAACCGAGTACCCTGCCCATAGGTTTGCATAATTAATGTGCCCGTTGTTGGGTGTACATGGGCTGATTCTGTGCCCGAATCAGCATGTCCACTAAAGATCACATCAATACCAGGCACTGCGCCAGCCAACTCGATCTCGGCATTGATACCTCGTTGTATTTCTGGATGTGCTTCATCATCTGTCTGCATGGGCGCAGTCTTCCCCTGGTGGGTAAGTACAACAATCAGGTCAACTTGTGGTTTCAGAAGTTCAACATATGGTCTTATCGCTTCGATTGGATCACGAACATCAACACCGCGTATATGTGATGGAATAATTGCGGTTCCGGCATCCTGTCCCATTATGCCGACGACCCCAATCCTTACTCCCTGCCGCTCAACAATGCTATAAGCTTGCGCATAGGGCATGCCGGAATCCGCATAAAATAAATTTGCACCCAATACCGGAAACGGCAGCCTGTCTTTCATTTTTGCAAAGGACTGCCAACCGTATTCAAACTCATGGTTACCTATCGCCATGGCGTCATAATCCATGGTAATCATCATTTCCATCGGCACAATGCCTTCGGTTTTTTTCGATAGAACGCCAGTAAATATATCGCCCGCATCGAACAGGAAGACGACCTTTTCCTGCTCACGAAGATCATCAACCAGGGTTGCAAGATGTGCGATGCCTCCCAGGTATTCCACATCGGGATTCCAGTAGGCAGGGATTGGGTCAAATGCGCTTTCGAAGTCATTGGTAAAGAGCAAGGTCACTTCTCGCCCCACTGACACATCACGTTGTTGGTTTGAGTCAGGCGACACACAACTCGCCAAAACGCTGAATAACCCAAGAAAAAGCCATTGAACTGGAAAATATTGTTTATTCATAGATCAATATCGAACGTCTATTTATTGCAATCACCGGCCGTCAGTCGTCGATGGCCTGGTAGGTGAGGGCGCGCATGGCCTGGTCTGGAAGCGTGACCCCGGTCATGTATTGGGACATGAATAACCCAACCAGTTCTTCTGCGGGGTCTACCCAATAATAGGTCTTAGCTGCACCTGCCCAACCGTATTCACCGACGGATCCTGCCTCGGCGCTGGCGGCAACATCCATCATTACCCGGGAACCAAGACCGAAACCCAGCCCATGATTGTCTTGCCCCAGAAGCTCCCAGGGCAGCAGCTTCTTTGGGAGGTGGTTAGAGTGCATGAGTTCGAGCGTTTTACGACCAATGATTCTGGTACCGCCCAGATGGCCGCCATTCAGCAGCATTTGGGCAAAGTTAGCGTAATCACCGATCGTGGAGAACAGACCTAATCCGCCTCGCACGAACACCTCGGGGGTTCCGGTCGGGTAGGTGGCGGCAACATCAATGCGCTCGTTGAAGCCGCCGAGGGCAGCCTCGGCGAGTTTGGTGCCAGTGTGGTCTAGGCCTATTAGGTCGGGCAGGCCGTACATGGCCGAGAGCCGATTTAGGTTGCTGTCTGCGACGCCGAAGCCAGTATCGGTCATGCCAAGTGGCCCAAAAATTCGCTCAGCTAGGAAGTCACCCAAAGGCTGGCCCGATAGCACTTCGATGAGTCGAGCAGCGACGTCGATACCTAGGCTGTAGTGCCACCTACTGCCAGGCTGGCTGGACAAGGGGATTTTAGCAAGAGCATCAATAACCTCTTCGAGGGTGCGGGTTGCATCGTTCATGATGCGTGCATCCCGGTAAAGCTGGCCGACGGGAGTGTCTTCCATAAAGTCGTAGGTTAATCCGCTGGTGTGGGTGAGCAGGTCTCTAATTTCCATCGGCCTGGCCTGAGGCGCCAACGAGCCATCAGCACCGAGCACCTGGGTGGCGCCAAATGCCGGTAGATAGGTCGCGACCGGGTCCTGCAACCGGAAATCTGTCGTTTCATGCAACAACATCAGAGCTGTGCTGACGATCGGCTTGGTCATTGAGTAGATACGGAAGATCGTATCAGGAGTTATTTCCAGACCCGCCTCTGCATCGCGATGACCGAACTGTTCGGCGTGTACCACCTTTCCCCTGCGCATGACCATCGTCGAGATGCCTCGGACAGTTCCGTTGTCAATATAGCGCTGCATGGCGACGCCAATGCGATTCAGTCGCTGTGAGCTCATGCCGACACTCTCGGGTAATTCGATCTCGTTACTCATTTCAACTCTTCGTTCGTCATCAAGTGGACTGTACCTTATCTAAAATATTTTGATCCTGTCAAAGATAAGCTACATCTGTTTAAAACCGCGACAAACATCCACGCCTAAGTCTTCTCGGCATTGAGCACACATCGTCGTTCCATGCAGAACAAATTCTGGATTTATCTAAGAGCTAGCAAAGAGATAGTTACGTCTTCCAATCTGGCATCCAGCGGAAATCGAACCTGGCCGTGCAACTGGGGACAAACTCGGAAACGGACTCAGTTCACGGCTGCTATTGTGATTCAGATAAGTTAAATGCAGCAGCGGCAACTGGGTGCCGAACAAAGAAGAGTATCTAACCTGATAACCTAACCTGGCCTTTATAGACGGCGCCAGCAAGAGGAGGCAACTTCTGACATTATTTCGAGTTAGCGCCTGGCAACTGCTGCATAATCTCAAAGTCGATGAGTTGCTTCATACTGCGAAAATCCTTACCTTTTGCCACGGCAATGCGCTGTACATCGTCATACTCTGACTTCCATCGCCTTCGCCCGTCAGGTTGAGTCACTTCCTTGATCCTTACCGTGCCAAAGCTGGTTTCTATTTCTTTCAGTTCCCTTGGCAGAATTCTTTTCGTAAATGGCACGATTCGAAGCCCGATGGTCGAAGATCGATTCAGGATCATGTCTGCCAGCGAGTGCACGTTGGCCTGATTTGAAAGCACAGACAGGCACGTTGCCGGTCGGCTCTTTTTCATGATGATCGGCGTGAAGAATACGTCACCTGCACCGGCAGCTAGCAGATCCTGTATCAGTGGTTCAAAATTCTCTGCGGCCATGTCATCTATATTGGCTTCTATTTTGTAATGCTGTTCCGACCTGCTAACTAAATTACCCGTACTCTCTCCAATCACTATCCTCAGCACATTAGGAATTTCAAAGTCCTTATGACC
>JABGVY010000276.1 GCA_018645845.1 Gammaproteobacteria bacterium
ATCATAGGCACCTTTATCGTGGGCAGCATAAAAGCTGTGGTAACGGATAACAAACAACGCTTCCCTGGGCAGGTAAGGCTTCGCTACCATGTACATATATTCATCGTGCCCCCAGGACATAGCGACATTACGCAGGCCCGTAGCTTCTTCATAGATACCCGTCTCCTGCTGATATTGCTCGACACTGGTATCCGGATTAGCTTCGAAGAACTCACTGCCAACAATGCGTTTATCAAACGGACAACCTAGCGGGAAAGTATCTCCGACAACGGCCCACTGCTCTTCACCCCAAAGTGCCAGAATTTTACCCAGGTCATGCACCAGCCCGGTCACGACCAACCAGTCAGGTTGGCTATCACGTCGAGCGGCTTCTGCTGTCTGCAGCAAATGTTCCAGTTGTGACAATTCGGTATCCGGATCACTGTCGTCAGTTAGCATATTAAGTCGTTCGCAGACTTCCCAGACACCCGCTTGTCCCCGGGACAAGCTCGCGAATTCTGCTTTCTTCGCACGCGCAAAATCCAGCGTCTGGTATCGGTGATTCAATCGATAAAAGTCGCTTACGGTCGGCCTGGTCGGGTTTTCAAAGTCTCTAAATATCACTCAATTACCTTGGCACAAAGTTGTCGGCATGATCTCCAAGAAACACTCGGTAGCTTGTCATCTGCATAAAAGAATCTATCGCTTGTCCTAACTCTGGTCGCTATATCAAACACTGTCAACATACTCGCCGAGGCGACCGACAATCATTGGATTGTTTGTTAATCAGCACTCCAGAGACTGGACTGGGCAATCCCTTTCATCAGGTAACGCCAATAAAATTCCTTGGATTGATAACCAACCAGGCGCTCACTCAATTCTTCGCCACTGGTGCCAAGAAACAAAATTGTGGGTGTCACCACCACGCCGTACTGATCTAAAAATGACCCGGTAGACACCCTTGCCCCATCAAAATCCGTTATTTGTCGATCTGCCCATTCCAGCTCCACAAAATGAACGATATCGAGCTCACCTTTGGCGTAGGCCGTGTTGAGCAGTTCAGCTTCAAGTTTTGTGCAATAGGGACAACCTTCCATGGTTACATAGAGCACCAGAACCTTACCGTTCTTGTCTGCCGTCATTGCTGACTGCCGCAGGTCGGTAGTCTTCGGAAGGTCTGACGCGAATACCCCCAATACAAGCAGCCCTACCAGCATTCCAACCAAAAGGTTAGTTACCCTCATTATTCGCCGCCTTTCCAATTGCTTTCTTTGCCTACCTTGCGAGGTTTTTGTTTTTATTAATATAATGATATGCTAATGTTCAAAATAACTACATTATTAATTGGAAAACCTGATGAATGATGAACCCATTATCTCATGGAAGGTCGCTGGTATCGCCCTGGGTTTACTATTGACCCTGGCTACTTTCCTCGTCAAACCACTGGGAGTATCCACTCAATTCGTGGTGACTGATGCGGTAGTGACCCACCAGGTCGCGCCAACATTCGCAGAAAACAATACTTATCTGTCCAAATACGGAGAACCGTCTGAATGGACTGTTGGATACGGCTGGATGCTGATTCTGGGAATGATGGTAGGCGGAGGTATCACCGCTGCCCTGCTTCGTAATAAGCAGCCACTCCAGGATCAGGGTTTCATGCCAGCCATGTGGGTAATGCGGTTCGGTTCTTCAAGAATCAAACGACTCGCCGCTGCATTTACCGGCGGTACATTACTCTTGTTCGGTGCACGCCTTGCGGGCGGATGCACCAGCGGCCATATGATTAGCGGGATTTCGCAGTTGGCCGTCAGTTCGTTCATTTTCGGCCTAGTGACTTTTGCGGTTGCAATCAGCGTCGCAAAAATCCTTTACAGAAAGACTTAACGGAGATTTTATGGAACTTCTATTGATCGGATTTCTTATCGGTTGCGCATTTGGCGCAATCCTTTTTTTGGGTGGCGCGACAAGCTACCGAAAGATCCTGGGCACACTCTTACTGAAGGATATGTCCATCATCAAACTGATGCTAACGGCAATCGGCGTAGGAAGCCTTGGAATCTATCTCCTGGACCTTGGCGGCCTGGCTAACATGAGCATCAAACCAACTTATCTCTGGGGCGTGGTCGCTGGAGGCGGTATCTTCGGTATTGGCTGGGCGATCTCGGGTTACTGTCCTGGAACCTGCTTAGTCGGGGCATCGGAAGGAAAACTCGATGCACTCTTTACTTTACTCGGCGCACTGTTTGGTGCCTTTGTCTTTGCGATGGCTTTTCCAGTTCTTGATGCCTGGCTGCTGCAAAACGCGAACTTCGGAAAAATCACCCTGGAGGAAGTCATCGGCGTCAGCGGAATCTATTTGGCCATAGCCTTCAGCATGACCTTGCTGTTTCTTGCTTTCTTTGTCCTAAAGGACCGATACGAATAACTTTTCCCAGAGCGTTTTTGATCTATGGATGGATCTGAATATAGCCGTCGTGAATCTTTTCCAGCATATAAGCGACGCCAGTCTGCACACCTTTTGTTCCAGCGAGAACAACCGGTCTTGTGCCGGTTTTCCGCTCCAGCGTATCCAGACTATTCAGGCAAACGACAAAAGTCACATTTGAATCCATCAGGCTTCTGATTCGTGCGAAATTCGGGTTAGAGTCCGGAGTGGTCAACATATTAACCCCTTCGGCAAAGGTAATAATTTGCACATCAATATGATCAGTTCCTCCATAGTGACGAATGAGATTGTTCGCAACATCCAGGGCCAGCGAGAATTTAGCGGGGTCTCCGTCACTGACCTGCAACAATACATGGCGTTCCGCGAAGGGTTTTTCTGGATTCAATTCTTCAGCAATTGTAGTGAACATCAAAAAAACTCCCACCACTAAAACGATGCTTTGAAAACTTTTGGTCATGATCTTCTCCGTCATGTACGAGCTGTAAACAGGTCGGCTATGCGAGCCCCGGGTTGCTGGTTAGCCCTTTTAAAACCGGTGTTTCAACCCGATCCACACTAACCTCTTTTTTATCCCGTAAATGATCGGCAACAACATCCCAGACCGCCGGCCCCGCGGATTTACTGCCAACTGTCGCCCAGCCAGCAATCTTGTAGCGCTTGCTCGCATCAACCAGAGAACCGTCTCGAAGACGCAAATCACCGATCCGTTCACCAAAACCGTTACGAGGCGCGCACGAATAACTCATCCCGCCGGTGCGAACCATGTCACCACCCTGCTGATAATACGGGTCCGGGGTAAATATATTGTCGGCGACACTTTCTAGAATCATTTTCAATTCGTGCCCTTCCATTTCCCGCACATAGGTTTCCGGATACGTCATGCACGTCTGGTCCAGAACCCGCTCCATGGTAATAGTGTCGCCTGGCAGAACGGTGGTTCCCCACCTGAATCCCGGTGACAGTGCGATCTGCGAATCCAGCTGTTCCAGCAAAGCATCGCAGATAACCTGATCAAAGGTACCGTTAAAGTTTCCACGCCTGTATAGAAGCGATTCGGTGGTCGCCAACTTTTCATTCAATGCTGGCAGGTAAGGCGCCCTGACTTCACTGATGTATTTCGCCATCTCCACGTGCTCATCCAGCAGATTGGAAAATACAGGTAATAGACGATAGCGGAACCCAACCACACCGGTGCGCCCAAATTCCAGATCCAGAACACCTACAAACTTTCCGTTTGAGCCTGCATTGGTAACGATGGTTTTACCGCCACCATTGTCGACTACCACCGGCACTGGCACTCCATCGTGCGTATGGCCACCCAGGATGGCATCGATGCCTGACACTCTTGACGCCAGTTTCAGATCCACATCCATACCGTTATGCGAGAGCAGAATCACTGCATGTGGTTTCTCCCGAACCCGGATATCCTCGACCAATTGAGCAAGGTCTTCTTCCTGAATACCAAAAGTCCAGTCCGGGATAAAGCGTGAAGGATTCGCAATGGGGGTGTAAGGAAAAGCCTGACCGATAACAGCTATTCGATAGCCATTCTGTTCCTTTATCACATAAGGTTTGAATACATGGCCCGTATCGTCATCAAAAACATCCACGCCCTCAAACATTGCATCTTCGGTCGCACGAATATTCTGGGCTACAAACTCTCCTTTAAAGTCTGCCGTATTCTCAATAACTTCTGCGGCATCGTAGGTAAATTCCCAATGCCCCGTCATGACGTCAACGCCCAGCAGGTTACATGCACCTACCATGTCCTTGCCGCGCGTCCAGAGCGCTGTTCCGGAGCCCTGCCAGGTATCTCCCCCATCCAGCAATAACGCACCGCCTGTTTCGCCCCTTAACCTCTCAATCAGCGTGGCCAGGTGACTGAACCCGCCCACCTTACCGAATCGCTGCGCGGCTTCAGTAAAGTCGAGGTAAGTATAGGCATGACTTAGCATGGGATTCACTTCCCTCAGTTCAGACAGCAGATTCTTACCCACACGATGAGGCATTTTTCCTTTCGCAGAACCCAATCCAAGGTTCACACTGGGTTCCCTGAAGTAAACAGGCATCAGCTGCGCGTGTGTGTCCGTGATATGTAACACCCGCGCCTGGCCAAACTTTGACAACTCATAGAGCCCACCGGCATTTTTGTTGCCCAATGCGTGACATCCAGACAGTGAAGCAGTGACTCCCGCTTTCGCAATTAGCTCCAGAAATTCTCGGCGATTCAATTTTTTACCTCGACGACAGTCATGTAGTGATGGTTAAGAAAAGACCCCTTAAATGTGCAATCACGAAGAGGGTATTCGTGCGCGCCAGACCTCTTCCTGTCTTATCGATTGATCCACAGAAGCCTGCGCAGTGCGCAGCGCCAGCTTTGAGAGCTCATCCGCACTGATCAATTGATCGTCGGCGAGCGCAGCCTTAGCTTGTTCGATAAGCTTGCGGGTAATAACCCAGCCATGGTCAACAATTCTGGCTTCTTCATGCAGATATTCGGCTTGCCGAATCTGCTCACTGACAGAACCGATCGTCAGTTGATCCGCCTGCGCTAACACGCACATCACTAGTAGAAACAATATAGAGATGAGTCGATTCATTTTCTGCTCGCGGGTCCATTGAGGGGTAATCCCTGGCTCATGTAAGTCAGAAAGTACTCCAGGTTTCGATAAGTTTCGCTCTGGTAATCCAGTCCTTCTGCACCCACCTGTTCGTTACATTCCACAAATCGCCGATGCAGTGGCCCGATCTCCTGCCATTTGAAACGGTAGACGGGCCAGTGTGTCACCTGGCCTATGGTTGCACTTAGCGTTTCAGCCCGGAGTTTCATACCTGACATCAGCATGTGGCACTGGCTACAGGAAAAATTAAGCTGCCCTCGTCGGGAGTAGTAGTACTGTTTCCCTGCTTCATAGGCCGAAAGACCTTCGCCAGGCACTTCTATGTCGATCAAGCTGTCGCGCGAAGCAAATGCCATATAAGCACTTAGCAGGGCGATGTCCTCTCCGTTGTAGGCAAGCGGCTCCTCACCACTGGCTGCCCGGCAATCGTTAATCGCCAGTTCCAGCGTGACAACGGTCTGCTTTTCCAGGTCAAAATAGGGAAAACGTGCTTTGACGTTTCCATCATCGAAGCAGTCCTGATAGCCGCTTCCATCTTCAAAGCTTGTGTTAAATAGTACTTCGCCGTCATCTACAGAAAACTCATAAGGAGGAAAATCCTCCATCGCCAGCCATTGCTCACGCGTTTGCTCATTTAGGGCATAGGCACCGTCAATATGGGCGACAACTTCAACATCCGGAAATCGCTGTTCGAAGTATCGCGCAAGCGCCTGTCGATCGGATTCCGGATCCGCGCTGGCACTGCCCAGCCCCACAAGAAGACCTACCAGACATGCAACTCGCCTGATCATTTCAACACTATATCGCCGGATGATGTCTCACCCAGGTTATCAACCCAACTCACGCTAACGCTGTCCCCGGCATTCGCTCCCTTAATCTTGAACGAGAAGTAAGGATCTTTAGAGACGGAGGCCCCCCAATGGGCAATCATCACTTCTTTATCGTTGTGAGCACAAGTCACGGTCTCTATGTAATGAGCAGGAATAAACTCACCTGCGTCATCTCTGCGGGTGCCAGTTTCCATAGGATGCGGCATCAGACATTTGATGTTCGCAACCACACCCTTCACGCGCCCCCGGATTTTTACGGGTTTAACATTCATATACTCATCCTCCACATCCGCCAATGGTGACTTTTACTTCTCTGCTGGTCATAAAAACCTTATCACTGGTTTTCACATAGGCTCTAGCAACAGAACTTTTACCTATCTTTATTCGAGTGCTGACGTCAGCAAGACTCATTTCACCGATATCAAAAACAGCTGACAGAGGATTGGGGTTTTCATCGATGACAATTGCAATCTGCGTGACCCCCTCTATCTCTGTAGCGACGGTCGCCGGCACGACTGCACCGTTTTCCGCAATATCAGGCAACTTGAATGTGATCTCGGTGCTTTCCTCTATAGGCAAATCACCAAACAGCACATCAACAACATCGTTAGTCTTGCCCGCATTAAAAGCGCCTTTTGCCCGGGCAAAAACTACGCCGGGAAAACTCACTATCACGGCGACAGCGGCAAGGCTTTTTACGAACCACCTTCTTGAAAAGTTTGTATTCATGGATTCCTCATAATGAATAGATATATTCCAACAGCTGATCGATTTCTTCCTCTGTCAGGATTAAATGCCGGCCATAAGGAGGCATTACTGTTTCCGGGTTTTGCGCAGTAGCGTCCCATATCTGGGAACGAAGGTTCGCCGCGTTGGGATAGCGAAGTTTCATGCTGATTAGCGGCGGTGCAATGGTACCTGTCATCTCTGCGCCCTGGACAAAGTGACAGGAGAGGCAGTTACCCTTGTTGCGATTCTCGGCAATCGCTTTCCCCTGTTCGACGGTGGACGATGCTAAGGCATGTAGACAAGCTACTAACAATATGGAGAACACCAGATAACGAATCACAGGCTTTCTCCCACCATATAGACAACCGCACTTTCGACCTCGTCATCCGACAGGTGGCTAAAGCCGCCCTTTGGCAACATGATGCCCGTTTCCCCCTGAAAACCCTCAATGGCATGCCTGACCAACACCGCCATTCCCTGGTCAACGCGTCCGCTCCAGTCTCTATCGTCACCGGGCTTTGGTGCACCCGTAATGCCATTTTCATGGCACATACCACAGGCCTGTCGATAAATATCTTCGCCTACAGGGACCGGCAAAGGCGCGGACTGCGCAATGACAGGTTGAGCGGGCTGACGCTCAACACTGGTGACCACATGAATAGAACCGGGTTCTTTGCAATCTTTCATACAGCGGACATTATAAGTATCCGGTCTCGAATCCGGCACAAA
>JABGVY010000405.1 GCA_018645845.1 Gammaproteobacteria bacterium
AATACATGTTGAAAGGCGGAATAACGTCTTCCTTAAAGTTTTCGTACTGATCATCTCCAAATACGATGACGGCATCAGGTTTAAAATCGTCAATCTCGCGGCGAACCTCAGCGAGTGCGGCTTTGTGTCTTTCCTGGTGTTCCAAGGCTACCGCATGCTCATTGTCCCAGGCTTCGCGCATGCCCTCGGGCCACGACGCCGGGTCTTTCATCTCCCCCGGTACCAGGTGGCTATTCATCACCATCCGAAGCAGATCGGCATAGTGATCTGGTTCTCCAAGAAGCGGTGGGTAGTGAGTAATGCCGACACCTAATATTTCTGCCATCGTTATTCCTTTTTCTCGCAAATGGATTCTTGGTACTAATAATTATTGTTAGTCACTTCATCTATCAGGCCACTGCCGGATCCCAGGCCCAGTATCGCGCGAGAGCCCCGGCATCAACCTTAATATCTGTGCCTGTCAACATAGCCGCATCTTCCGAGGCGAGAAACACAGCCGTCTTCGCATAGTCAGCTGGTCTAGGAAGTTGTTGCATGGGGATAGATTTTCTAAAGCCATCCATCACGGATTCAAATTTTACGCTATCGACTTTCGGTCTTCCCCACTTCGCTGCTCGATCAAAACCTTCTTCCAGCGCGGTCGCAGTAGGTGTTAAACTATTCACTCGAATACCATACTCTGCCAGTTCCATTGCCACTGACCGGGTAAAATTCAATAAACCGGATTTCCCTGTACAATATCCCACATTTCCCGGTTGGCCCTGATGGCCCGCTGTCGAGATGATGTTAATTATGGAACCTCGTCGTTTCTGATCAATCAAGGCACTTGCAACATACTTTGTAAACAGAAATGAACCGGATAGTATGATGCCAGTTTGGCGCTCCCACTCCTCCAGGGTCATATCAAGCACCCCTTTCTGTTTAAACATCACAGCGTTATTGACTAGCACATCCACAAAACCAAATTTCTGCTGCGCCTGTTCCAGTGTCGATTTCACCTGCGTCTCATCGGTTACATCACAGACCACACCGAGTGCATCGGCGCCTCGACCCTTTAAGTATTCTGCGCACTGGTACGCATTTTCAGGCATCACATCAACACAAACGATCGCCGCGCCTTCGTCGGCCATGCCCTCAGCGATACCACCACCGATATTTGGACTGGAACCTGTGATCAATACCACCTTACCCGTTAGTTTCCCTGACATGCTACGCTCCCGTATGATCGATCCTCATATAGTTCTTGCCGCATCATATGCCTGAGCTATATTTGCGAATATTGTCCCGCTGTTTTCTGACTTCACATCTTTTGCATCACCCACAAATATCGTTTCTGCGCCAACGGATTTCACTAGATCTCCAACTGATCGGTTCGACTTTCTATCGCTTGCGAAAACAATCGTATCAACGCCAGCGAGCATTTCCCTTGTCTCTCCGGTCACCAGCCAGACATCATCATTTCCCCCAACCTCAATGTCGTTGACTTCTTTTACTCTACGGATGTTTTTCGTTTTATGCCTGTTGAGCAGATACCAACGATCGTGTGCAGCCAGTTTTTGAGCGAAATGCGTAGTGCCCTCGACAACAATCACTTCACGGTTTCCATCAGCAAGATAATCCGCAACCAGCATTCCATTCTGATCACCTCCAATGACCAATACTTTTTTTCCCGGGACCAGGTTTTGTTCGAGCAAATCATCCATCATCATAATTTCAATATTGGCGGCGTTCATTACAATGCCCATCAAGTCCTGGGGAACTTCTGGTTCGCTACCAGCTGCAACAAATACTACTTCTGGTTGCAATGCTTTAATTAACGATTCGTCTACCAGCGTGTTCAGGCGCACATCAACGCCGTATTTCTTCAATTGACGCTCATACCAGGGCAATATGTCTGCAATTTCCCGCCTTCCTGGTATCATCCCGGCCAGCCTGATCTGCCCGCCAAGCTGCACTCGGGACTCACACAGAGTCACGTTATGTCCCGAAAACGCCGTGCAGCGCGCAGCTTCCATACCGGAAAGACCACCGCCAATCACCAGAATATTTCTCGGGTTATCTTTAGAAGCACCTTGAACATCAATACAGGTCAGCTCTCTTGACATTCTCGGATTAACCACGCAACTTGCAGCGCCCCCTCGAATCAAATGTTCATCAATACAGCCACGACAATCCGCAAGGCATGGTCTGATATCGCTCAATTCACCTCGCCTCGTCTTGCCAAAGATATCGGAATCGGCAATTGTGGGTCTACCAAGACACACAAAATCTGCCTTGCCTTCGACAACCAGGTCCCTCGCCATCACTGGATCTTTGATCCGGCCGATTGTGCCAACGGGAATTGAGACAGTTGGCTTCACAGCTTCCGCGAGGGACGTATAACAACCCTGTGGTTCGTACATTGGTGGAATCGTTAGCTTGGGAGAACCAACAAGCCCCGCCGTCACAGTAATATAATCAGCTCCAACGGCTTCAGCTAGCGGCGCTAATCGACAGCTTTCCTCGAGTGTCCAACCATCATCCCCAAGAAAATCATCTCCATTAAATTTGAGGCCTACGCCAATTCGATCTCCTACGGCCGCCTTAACAGCTGCGACAATTTCAAGGATAAATCGAGTTCTATTCTCAAAGGAACCACCATATTTATCTGTGCGCCGATTAAATAAAGGTGTCATGAAATTACTAATTAGATACCCATGCCCGCCATGAATTTCCACAAAATCGAACCCACACTCGGCAACCCTAAGTGCACCTTCCGCAAAATATTGAATGATTTCGGGAATTTCATCGAGGCCAAGCGCACGATTTGGTTGACCGGTTTTACGACCCTTGCCATCGTCAGCCCTCGCATTACGAACATTAGAGGACAAACCAGATGGGGATATCAGCTGATGACGACCCATCTCTGTGCCACCACCATTCCACAATTGAACGCCAAATTTCGTGTCGTACTCATGCACCGCATCAACTAATTTGGTCATGGACGGAATCACATTGTCATTATGAAAACTGAGAATGTTAGGTTGCCCCGGCACAGGAGGCACAACGGTTGTCGCGCCGATCGCCATCATGCCAGGCTCTCCCCGGGCCCGCTCTAGATAATAGGCAATCATCTCCGGTGCAACTTCACCATTCTTGTCGGCTACCGCACCGGCAGACATACCTGCCATCATCAATCGATTCTTTACATTCATAGAACCCACAGTCATGGGTTCGTACAATTCAGGAAGAAATGTCATAAATCCTCTCTTAATTTTTATTGAACTAGATCAGCCCTGGATATTGACCGCCATCCAACATTAGATTCTGCCCTGTAATAAAACCGGAACCTGCGCTACACAGAAAAGCAGCCGCAGCGCCAAACTCCTCGGGTTGACCAAACCTTTTCGCCGGAATCTGGCTTTCAAATGTGTTGCGAACCTGCTCGAGCTCTAGTCCCTGTTTCGTTGCAAAGTTCTGGTGATTAGCAGCAAGCCTGCCCGTGTCAAATTGACCAGGTAGTAAATTATTTAGAGTGACATTGTGTTTTGCGACATCGCGGGCGACGCCACCAACGTAGCCTGTCAGTCCTGCTCGTGCACCATTCGAGAGGCTTAACATTGCCATCGGTGACTTAACCATATGACTTGTTATGTTGATGATCCGACCAAACTTCCGCTCGATCATTGGGTCCAAAATGGTATTGATAAGCTCAATCGCAGACAACATGTTGCCATCAAGTGCCTTAATCCAGTCTTCACGGGTGAGCTGACGATAATCACCAACCGGCGGACCTGCTGCATTGTTGATGAGTATGTCCGGATCGGGGCATTTCCCCAGAAGCGCATGCCTGCCTTGTTCCGTCGTCACATCAGCGGCGACGTAATCAACGGAAAAACCACTGGATTCAGCAATCTCTCCGGCTGCCCGTTTCAGGGTTTCTTCAGTCCGAGCGGCAAGCACTACTTCTACGCCTTCATTTGATAACGCCTGCGCACAGGCTCGGCCCAACCCTGCACTTGCCCCACAAACTATCGCGCGACGACCTGACAAACCTAATTCCATTTCAACCTCACATTTACTCAGCCAAAGGACTCATGAACCATCTGTTGCCAGAGGGCCATCAACCTATCGATTTCTTTGTTTCCCGCTTTTAGCATCGACCGGATCGCAAACCCACGAACCAGGCTTGCTGTCATCGCAATCATGTCTCTTGCATCATTGGTACTCCAACCCTGGTCAACAAGAATGCCGTGCCACCCATCTTCCGCGTAACTTCTGAATATCCTGTGTTGTCTGGCGATTTGACGCCTTAGTTCCGGGTTATCCGAAGCACCTTTCGTGACATCCATCGCAACATCAAAATTCGCAGAAAAGTAGTAGTCACGACAATCGGTCGTAATCGCCGATATGATTTCCTGACTCTCCGTATAACGTTCCAGATTTTGGGTCGTCGTCAGCTTCGCTGCGCTAATGGCATGCTCGATCGCAGCCATCGTCATTAGATCTTTTGTCGGAAAGTGATGTAGTTGGCCACCCTGCGACACCCCAGCCGCCTTCGCCACAGAAGCAACACGAAAGTTCGCATAGCCTTTTTCGCGAATCTGGTTAAAGGCAGCTTCAGCCAGCTTCTGTTGTGTAGTGGACGATCTCTCTTCCTGGGTTCTTCTACTTGGTGTAGCGGACATTGCTGCATGGACTCCATAACTAATGCATTCATTTCCAGTATACGCTCGATGGCTTACAGCGAATCTTACAAGGCGTTTATACCGTATGTTTTACAAACTGTAAAGACAACATTCAAGTACACCAGGACAACAATGCACCTAAACCCTATATATACAGCACTTATGTCCAGAACATCGCCCACAAATCAAATTGAAATTTTTCACACTAACGGCATTTACAAACAGTACATGCACCTTGTAACATGCTGAACAAGAAAAATTGACACCGCATCGTTCTTATGAGCGGTGACTCCACCACCCTGAAACCATTACTAAAACAGGCAGATACGCACATGGATTTCGAACTCCCGGCTGAAGGCGACCCCCGTAGATTGGAAGTACGCAAGTGGTGTGAAGAGCACCCCAAACCAACCGGGATGGAACTTGCGAAACAAGGTTATGTCGTTCCGCATTGGATTGCCCCCTGGGGACTTGAAGCTGAACCGGAACTTCAGCTCATATTGGATGATGAACTGGACCGTGCTGACATCAGAAGACCTAACAACTCAGTTGCGATCAATAATTGTGGTATTTCACTGGTAGTACATGGCACCAAAGCCCAACAGGATCGCTATCTTTGGCCAGCTTTATCCGGGGAGGAAATCTGGTGCCAATTGTTTAGCGAGCCAAGTTCCGGTTCGGACCTCGCGAGTCTGCAAACCCGTGCAGTGAAAGACGGTGATCACTATGTGATTAATGGATCAAAGATTTGGACGTCCCTGGCACATAGGGCAAAAGTAGGGATCATGGTTGCAAGAACAGATCCCAGCGCACCCAAACACCGAGGCCTTTCGACGTTTATTATCGACATGGACGCACCAGGAGTTGAAGTGAAACCCATCGATGACATGACTGGGTATCCCAACGAATATAATCAGTGCTTCTTCACTGATGTGCGCGTTCCTGTTGGAAACCTTCTTGGCGTAGAAGGTGATGGTTGGAAGATCAGTACTTCACAACTTCAGACCGAACGGGTGGCCCTGGCAAAGCCTGGCGCTATTTGGGGCACAGGACCTGGCGCCCGGGATATGGTTCGCGGTCTGAGTCAAACGGAAGCATTTGAAGACCCGCTGGTTCGACAGCAGGCTGCATCCCTATATATCGAAAGTGAAATTCTTCGACTATTAAAATACCGAAACCTGAGTGACAGACTACAAGGCCGCCCAATTGGGCCAGAGTCTGCAATTCAGAAAGTATTATCGGCGCCACATGGTCAGCGTGTTATGGCCATGACCCTCGAGCATATGGGCCCGCGCGGACTAATTTCAAAAGAAAAACCTTTTGAATCACCAGATGATAGAGACGAATGGAATTGGGGTATTTGGTTCAGTCCCGCGGTCACCCTTGGTATCGGCACAACAGAAGTAATGAAAAATGTCATCTCGGAACGCCTTTTAGGAATGCCGAGAGAAAATGACCCGGATATCAAGCGCCCCTGGAAAGACACGGGTAAGAAGAAGGAGGCAACCTCATGAATTTTGCATTCAATTCCGATCAGGATTTACTTCGAGATACAGCTGCACGCCTACTGAGGGATAAAGTCGACCTTGAGCAACTTACCAGCCAGGGAAATAAACCTGACACGACCTACGATAAATCACTTTGGCAAGCAATGGTTGAAATGGGCTGGCCAAGCTTAATCATACCGGAAGCTTATGGCGGATTGGGACTCAGTCTGATTGAGTGGACTGTGCTGACAGAGGAGTTTGGTAAGACTCTAGCCCCCTGCCCCTACCTCGGTAACTACTCAGGTACACTCGCTATGCTAGCTGCAGGTACGGACTCCCAGAAGCAGACTTTATTGCCTGGCGTAATTGACGGCACACTCCAGCTCGCTTTGGCATGGAACGAACAAGAGTCAAAAGAAGATCCAACACTGGTGGACTCCAGTGTCACCGAGAACAAACTCACCGGCAGCAAACAATATGTAGTCGATGCCGATACAGCTACACATTTAATCGTCACTGCTCGAAATGCAAAGAATGAAATTCAGTTTTATGTGGTCGCAACGAATCAAACAGAAGTTAAGATAGAGGACCTACCCTGGATGGATGTAACAAGGCGGGTTAGTCGCATTACATTTGATGCTGCGACTGCGGAACCTATGTCTAATTCATTTGCAAACAGCTGGAGCTGGATATCAGATCGAATCATGCTCAGCCTTGCCTCTGAGAGCGCTGGAGGCGCATCTACAATTCTGGAAAAAACAGTCGCCTACACCAAAGAGCGAGTGCAATTTGGTAAAACAATCGCCTCCTACCAGGCTATAAAACATAAATGTGCCGATCTACTGACACAGGTTGAATCTGCGAAGACATTGACCTATTACGCCGCATGGGCACTCTCCGATGCAGGTCTGGATTCCTCCGACGAAGCGTCAATTGCCGCGGCTATGGCAAAAAGTTACACGACGGATGCATACAAAACCTGCACGGCTGAAGCGATACAAACCCATGGCGCCATTGGTTTCACCTGGGAAATGCCAATTCATCTCTACTACAAGCGCGCCCGCGCTAATGCAATATCGATAGCAACATCAAATCAGCTACGAGACAACCTGATTCAAAAGGTGGTGGCAGCATGAGTAAAACTCTAAGCTCATCACTACCCTTGGAGGGCATTCGAGTACTCGATTTCACCTCTATGGTCTCCGGTCCCTACTGCACAAGGCTACTTGCAGATATGGGTGCCACTGTGACCAAGATTGAATCACGTACAGGAGATTTACTGCGATATGCAGCGCCCCAAAGCGAATCCGGTAGCCGCTATTTTCAAATCTTTAATGCAGGCAAACAGAGCTTGACCCTCGATTTGAAGTCGAGCGAAGGGCTTGCAATCGCTGCAGAGCTTGCCGAAAACAGCGATATAATTGTCGAGAACTTCAGGCCGGGTGTACTCGCAGGGCTGGGCCTTGGCTATGATAAGTTATGCACAACGAACCCGTCACTTATCTATTGCTCCATATCCGGGTTCGGACAAACTGGCTCCATGAAAGACTGGCCAGCTTACGCGCCAATTGTCCACGCGTTGAGTGGATTCGATTCTGTTTTTATGCAAACCCAGGAAGCAATGGATGAACCACCTATTGCGAGTATCCAGATTGCGGATGTCGTCACGGGTGCATTTGCTTTTGGGGCTATTCAAACGGCACTGGTAAAACAACTTCGTACCGGAGAAGGAGAGTATATAGACTCAACACTAATCGAATCGGCGATGACCCTGATTTCCAGCGATTTCCAGGTGCCACAGGTTCCAAAAAAACAAAAAATCACTACATACAAGGCTGTGAAAACGAGTGATGGACATGTGATGCCAGTGATCATTTCTGACAAGGCTTTTCAGAGCCTTGCGCGGATCATCAAACCAACCTGGCTTGATGATCCGGAATTACAAAACATTCCCGGCAGAGCAGCTCGTTCAGAGGAAATTCACACAGAAATTGAAAACTGGACGAAATCTCATACTTCGGAGGAATGCCAGAATACGTTCATGGCCGTGGGAGTTCCTTGCGCATCATATCCAACACCTGAGCAAGTGCTCGACAATGAACACTTAAAGGATCGCGGCAGCTTTTCGAGTTTGAACGACGGAGCCGGTGATTTCCGTATAAACAACGCGCCTTTCAAATTTAAAAATGTTGATATATCAATCAAATCAATTGCACCAACCTTAGGCGAGCACTCAGCAACAATCCTGGCCAGTTTGCCAGGCTACAACTCCGAAAGGATTGCTACCCTGAAGCAGACCAAAATCATTTAGCCTACAGCTCGCAAGCTGTTTTTAGCAAAACTCGCTGTTCCAGGAGGCCCTGCAAGCTTCAGGTCTAAATCAGGTGTCTCCTAGTACACCTAATTAAGATGCTTGCGATCCCGCAACGAGTGTTTCTTGGTGATGACCCATCTAATACCGTTAGAGCTAACAGGCACCACCTGATGCTTTTCGCCCGGCGCTACCATCGTTGTTGAACTCGCTTTCATCTAGATACCAGATCCGTCACCTTCCAATTCCCGGTTGCCCTCAAGCACCGTGTAATACTCGTGGTAGTTGTGTTAATGGAGGCACTCTGTAGCCGGGACCTCCAATAATAGTTGTCAACCCTATCTCAACAGGCGATCCATTCCAGTGACCACACATTAAGTGTGAATCTGTTTTTCGATAGGTTTTCACATTGACTCCCTCCGGACGGAGCGCGGTTTTTTAGAAACTCGTTACAAGAGATTTACACATAACGACAGCATCATCAGGCCACAAACTACTAAACCCTGT
>JABGVY010000406.1 GCA_018645845.1 Gammaproteobacteria bacterium
CCGGTAGGTGTCGTGAGATCGCACAGAAGATTTACACGCCAGCTGTACACCCGCGCGAACCCTTTGCGACTGGCCGAGACCTTTTCGTCAGCCCTTTTTATGAGCGGGAAGTCGCTCTCGGCGGGTACTTCATGGAAGTCGCCGGTTGGGAACGGGCTCATGGTTACAAGGCAAATGAAGAAACCCTGCTAACCAGGTATCGCGATCAGGTGCCCGTCAGACAAGCGGAATGGGATAATCGTCATTTCTGGGAAGTCTCTAACGCTGAACATCTGGAGTTGAGCGAGAGCGTGGGCATGATCAACCTCTCCCATTTTGCCATTTACGACATCCAGGGACGCGATGCCGAATCACTGCTCGAATATCTGGCCGTCGCGAAGGTGGGTGGGGACACAAAAATCGGCAAAGGCATTTATACACATTTTTTAAGTGCTGATGGCGGCATCAAGGCAGACCTAACCATCGTAAGATTATCTGCGGACCTTTATCGGGTGATCTGCGGTGGGGATACCGGTCACCGCGACCTGGTCTGGATTAGAAAGATGGCGGAAGACAGAGAAGCAGAAATCGATATCAGGGACCAGACTCATCAACTGGCAACGCTGGGATTATGGGGGCCAAAAGCTCGCGAAACTCTGGCTCAGTTTGTTGACGACCCGGATGAAATCAGCCATGAAAATTTTCCATTCGCGACTGCACGACAAATCACAGTGGCTGGCATCAAGGTATGGGCATTTCGTATTTCTTACGTCGGCGAGCAGGGCTGGGAGCTCTATTTCAGCTTTGAAGATGGCTTAACAATCTGGGACGCGTTTTTCAATGCGGGAGTGGTACCAATAGGCGTGGAGACCTATGCCAACAGCAGAAGGCTAGAAAAGAGCCTTAGACTCCAGAATGCTGATCTCGAAACTGACTACAACCTTTGTGAAGCTGATCTCGCACGACCGCTTGTAAAAAAAGCCGACTTTCACGGTAAACCAATATACGTGACCCAAAGATTAAAGGAACAACAGGACTGCATTCTCTGCACTATGATCATGCTCGATAATCGGGACAGTCAGGGCGTCCCAAGATTCCCCGTTGGTGAATGGCCAATTTTATGCAGCACAACAAAACAGGTGTTGGTCTCGGAAGACGGCCGAAGATCGGTCAGTACCAGCCTTGCCTACGGCCCATCGCTGGGCATCAATATTCTGATGGGCTACCTGCCCGCGAACAGAGCAAGGGTCGGAGAAGAATTGCTGCTCGAATATTTCGGCGACCACTTCCCGATCAGGGTCGAAGCCGTTGGTTATCAGCCGCTTCTAGACGCTGACAATCTCCGCGCAAGATCCTGATTGTGCTTACTCATGATGCTAAACTGCCTTGTCGCAAAAAAACTGCGACCAAAGGGGGTCTAAATGCCAGCTGATATTCTTCAGATAAACAGCGATATAGGTACCTTTAAAGTAGGGTTCCTTCTGCTTGATAAATTTACTCTGATGCCCCTGTCCTCGGCCACTGAACCACTAAGAATGGCCAATCACCTGACGGGTAAGCGCCTCTATGACTGGCAACTGATTGGTGAAAGTGCAGAGCCAGTCAGCACCAGTGGGGGCATTAGACTATTGCCGGACACGACTATCGATGAAGCACCCGATTTCGATCTGGTCATTGTCGTCGCGGGCATTAACGTAAAGGAAAACACCCATCCAAAGACAGTTAAGTGGTTAAGTTCCATCTCCCGAAAAACACCACTCATGGGAGGTATCTGTACTGCTCCCCTGGTACTTGCGCAGGCTGGTCTTCTCGACGGTTATTCCTGCAGCGCTCATTGGGAGTGTCTCGCCGCCCTTCAGGAGGAGCACCCCCTCGTCTACTGCAACAACCACCTGTTTACCTTTGATCGAAGCAGGATAACCAGCACCGGAGGCGATGTCCCCCTGCACATGATGATTCACTTTGTCACCAGCCAACACGGCCGTGCGATTGGCAACGCCATTTCAGACATGTTTGTCTGCGACAGAGTCAGGGACAGTCAGGAGCCCCAACGGCTAAGGATGGAACGACAGATATTCGCCAATCAGCCTAAACTCGCAGACGCTGTTGAACTGATGGAAGCGAACATTGAAGAACCTATTGAACTCAACGACGTGGCATCTTATTCAAAGATATCCCGTCGACAACTCGAACGATTGTTCCTGAGTTATCTTGGGATCACTCCCTCGCGGTTCTATCTCAAACTACGACTAGAAAGGGCCAAACAATTGCTGAGGCAGACATCCTGTTCCATCGTAGAAGTTTCCACCATGTGTGGCTTTGTTTCTGCACCTCACTTCAGCCGTTCCTACCGCAAACATATGGGGCGTTCGCCAAGGACAGAGCGAGACTTCCGTGACCCTCCTGGATCCTCATTGGTATTCACAGAAGAATCCACAGGACTCGTACCAAACCGATCTGAGGAGGCTCTTATTCTAGGCAGTCAGGAAACTTCATTTGGCTCACTGCACGATTAGTAGCTGGTCTACATCATCAATTCAAATTTCGTAGAGTTTCAAAGGAATCTACCTGATGGAAAAATATTCCGCCTACAGCCTGTTCAAGCATGCCCTTGGCCATCACGAGAACTGGCAGAGACAGTGGCGAAATCCTGAACCAAAGAAGCACTATGATGTCATCATCATCGGCGGCGGCGGTCATGGCCTGGCTACAGCGTACTACCTTGCGAAGAACCATGGAATCCACAATATCGCTGTCATCGAGAAGGGTTATCTGGGCGGCGGTAACACTGGCCGCAACACAACAATCGTTCGCTCAAATTACCTTTGGGATGAATCCGCTCATCTCTACGAACATGCACTGACCCTGTGGGAAGGTCTGTCGCAGGACTTAAACTACAATGTCATGTTCTCTCAACGAGGTGTTCTGAATCTTGGACACACCCTGCAGGACATGCGCGATATCGAACGTCGTGTCTCCGCAAACAGACTCAACGGCATTGATGGCGAAGTGCTGGACGTGGACGGTGTTCGAAGAATAGTACCTATACTCAATACATCGAAAAATACACGATTCCCGGTATTGGGTGCTTCATGGCAACCTCGCGGTGGTGTCGCGCGCCACGATGCGGTCGCCTGGGGATATGCCCGGGGCGCAGACCGCCTGGGTGTCGATCTATTGCAACAGTGCACTGTCACTGGTTTCGAAATGAGCGGGAACCAGGTACGCGGTGTTGTCACTAACCGCTACGGCACCATTGAAGCGGATCGGGTCGGTTGCGTCGTAGCCGGTAACTCCGGCGTCTTAGCGGGCTATGCAGGATTCGAGCTACCCATCGAATCACACCCCCTACAGGCGCTGGTGTCTGAACCGATTAAACCAGTCCTTGATACTGTGGTCATGTCCAATCAGGTACATGGGTATATTTCACAGTCAGATAAGGGAGACCTTGTCATCGGCGCAGGCATCGACAGCTACACGGGCTACGGCCAGCGAGGTTCATTTACCACCATCGAACACACAATAGCCGCCATCGTCGAACTCTTCCCGATCTTCTCCCGCGTTCGCATGAATCGACAATGGGGAGGCATCGTTGATACCACACCCGACGCCTGCCCGATCATGGGTACAAGTCCAGTGGAAAACCTTTACTTAAACTGTGGATGGGGAACAGGGGGTTTCAAAGCGACCCCAGGATCCGGTCATGTGTTCGCAGAATGCCTGGCTTCAAACGACACACCACAACTAGCCAAACCCTTCAACCTCCAACGATTTTACTCAGGTGCATTGATCGACGAGCACGGAGCGGCCGGTGTTGCACACTAACGGCCTTGCAGGAGATTTAAAATGCTAAAGATTCACTGCCCCTACTGTCAGGAAACCAGAGAAGAAGAAGAGTTCCATTACAGCGGCCAGGCTCACATCGCAAGACCAACCGACCCTGAGTCATGCAGCGATGAAGACTGGGGTAACTATCTGTATTTCCGCAAAAACCCGCGCGGGCGGCACATGGAAATGTGGGTCCACGCAGCGGGCTGTCGCAAGTTTTTCAATGTGGTCAGAGACACCGTTACATACGAGGTCGAGCAGACCTATCTGATCGGCCATGTCCCCGCGGGGTCAACTTAGTGAGTCAATCCAATAGAATACCGGGTGGAAGATGTGTCGACTACGGATCAGAAATCAACTTCCGCTTTAATGGTCGGTCACTGAAAGGCTACAAAGGAGACACCCTTGCCTCTGCTCTGCTCGCAAACGAGATCAAAATCGTTGGTCGCAGCTTTAAATACGGCCGTCCCCGGGGAGTGATGTCTGCAGGTTCCGAAGAGCCTAATGCCATACTTCAACTGGGTGCAAACCCCGCAAGCCAAGTGCCAAATGTTCGTGCTACCCAGCAACAGATATTCAACGGGCTTACAAGTCGCACGACTAATGGCTGGCCCAGTGTTGATTTTGATGTCATGTCACTAGTTGGTCTTGTTGCAGGAAAGCTGATGCCTCCTGGCTTTTACTACAAAACATTGATGTTTCCGCAGTTCCTGTGGCACACCTATGAAAGGATTGTAAGACGCGGCGCAGGAATCGGTATCGCCCCAACTGAACCGGACCCGGACCGCTACGACAAAATCAATCGTCATTGTGATCTCCTGATCATTGGTGCCGGGCCTGCGGGTCTTGCTGCTGCGCTCATCGCTAGTAAAACATCCGCCCGGGTCATCTTACTGGATGAACATGACGAGGCAGGCGGGACACTTCTCTATAGCAATGACATTATCGAAGGTTTACCCGGCATTGATTGGGTGAAGCAAATAACGGCGGAACTTAACGCAGCCGCCAACGTTGACCTGCTTACGCGGACAACAGCCGTCGGCTACCATGACCAGAATTTCATTGTTGCCCATGAGCGCCGCACAGATCACCTGGCAGACGTTGCACCTGCTGGATTTGCCAGACAGCGTGTCCACCGCATTCGCGCACGACACGTCATCCTTGCGACCGGCGCCCATGAACGCCCCCTGGTATTTGCGAACAACGACGTGCCAGGATGTATGCAGGCGAGCGCAGTGTCAGCCTACATCAATGGCTATGGTGTGCGACCGGGGAAACGTCTTGTTTTGATGACGACTAACGACAACGCCTATGAAGCTGCATTCGACTGGATCGAGTCAGGTGGCGAAAGTGCTGTCGTTGTAGATATCAGAACCAGTGTGAATAGCGAACTTCTAAAACGCGCGGCAACCGCAGGTATTCGCACCCTAACCGGCTCAGCTGTGTTCGAGGTGAAAGGCAAGCGGCAGGTGAAAGCCGCGCTCGTTTGTGGGCTGGATGCTGAGCGAAATGCCCTCATCGGCAACGATGAAACGATTCCAGCTGACATCATTGCCAGCTCGGGCGGCTGGTCACCGGTAGTTCATCTTTCCTGTCACACCGGCATCAAACCAGACTGGCGAGAAGATATCGCTGCGTTTGTCCCGGGCGCGACCAACCAGAAGATGTTGACAGCCGGAGCAGTTAGCGGTGATTTTTCATTGTCGGCAGCATTGCGCCAGGGTGCATCGGCGGCGGCAACCATACTCGCTGATTGTGGATTCGATCTCGAAGACAAGGCCACAACTTCCTGCCAGGAACACACTGTTGGTATGTTCCAGCCCTGCTTTCACATTCCGCACAGAAAACCCACATCCCGGTCACCGGCGCAGTTTGTCGACTATCAACTCGACGTCACCGCAGCGGCAATCGAACTCGCGACCAGGGAAGGCTTTGAGAGTATCGAACACGTAAAGCGATACACCGCACTCGGTTTCGGCACAGATCAGGGCAAAATCAGCAACGTCAATGGCATCGCCATCGCCGCTCGCTCGACAGGTCGCTCTATCTCCGAAACAGGCACGACGATGTTCAGACCAAACTATACACCGGTCAGTTTCGGCGCAATGGCCGGCCGTGATGTCGATGAACTGTTTCAACCGAAAAGATACACCGCGATGCAACCCTGGCATGAGCAAGCGGGTGCACTGTTCGAAGACGTCGGTCAGTGGAAGCGCCCCTGGTATTATCCCCAGACAGGCGAATCCCTTCAGGATGCCATCAACCGAGAATGCCTCGCCGTACGTAGCGGCGTCGGTATTCTCGACGCATCAACGCTGGGGAAAATTGATATCCAGGGTCCCGATGCGCGCGAGTTCCTGAACAGAATCTACACCAACGCCTGGATGAAGCTGGGCATCGGTAAATGTCGATACGGCCTCATGTGTGGCGAGGACGGTATGATCATGGATGATGGGGTGACTGCCTGTCTCGCAGATAATCATTTCGTCATGACCACGACCACAGGCGGCGCAGCCAGAGTGCTCGAGTGGCTGGAACTCTGGCATCAGACTGAATGGCCGGAACTCGAGGTTTATTTCAATACCGTGACAGATCACTGGGCGACGGCCACCCTGTCTGGCCCGGGTTCGAGAGCGCTGCTCGCCGAACTCACCGACCTGGACCTCGATCCAACAAACTTCCCATTTATGGATTGGCGCGAGGCGATGGTAGCTGACATACCCGCCCGGGTATTTCGCATATCCTTTACGGGTGAGCTTTCCTATGAGATCAACGTCAACGCCAACTATGGTCTGACGCTCTGGAGACGGCTCATTGAAGTCGGTGAAAAACACAACCTGACCCCATACGGCACAGAGACAATGCATGCGCTCCGCGCAGAAAAAGGATTCATTATCGTCGGCCAGGATACCGACGGTTCAGTAACGCCGGAAGACATCGGTATGGAGTGGGCAATCGCCCGCCGCAAACAATTCAGTTTCATTGGCCGACGCGGCATGGCAAGAGAGGACTGTCAGCGTCAGCAGAGGAAACAACTGGTCGGCCTGCTTCCGGTCAACGGGGATGTGGTCCTGCCCGAGGGCTCACAGATTGTATTCGACAAACCCCACCAGTTGCCGGCAAAGATGGTCGGTCATGTGACTTCCAGCTATTACAGTGCTGTGCTCGGCAGGAGCTTCGCTTTGGCGCTGATTCAGGGTGGCCTGGGCCGGATGGATGAGACCGTTCAGGTTTCAATCGGTCCTGATACCTGGGAGACAGCGGAAATCACGGCTAGTGTGTTTTATGACCCGAAGGGAGAACAACAGCATGTCCAATAATTCCTACGCAATCATGGAACAGCAACCCTCAATCAAAGGGCTGGCCAATACACCGCTGGTTAATGTGGTCAGGGGCGCCATTCCTGGACCTAACGCAGTCGGAATTGAAGAACACGATGATGTTGGCCACCTGGTGCTTCGAGGTGACGCCACACTGCTCGCGAGCGCCGTGACCGAAGTCCTTGATCTGGCATTCCCGGACCAACCCCTCTCCAGCTGCAGCAGAGACAAAACCTGTATTCGCTGGATCAGCCCGGACGAATGGCTTGTGACGGTCCCCGGAACCGAAACCTCCTCTGTGGAATCATCCCTTCGCGACGCAATCGTTGGCCATGTCGCCATCGTCAACGTCTCCGGCGGACAGACAATTGTCCACCTGACCGGTAAACACGCGTCTGACGTACTGATGAAATCCACTTCCTATGATGTTCACGAACTGAATTTCCCCACCGGCAAAGTGATCACTACCACTCTCGCCCAGGCACAGGTCATCATCCGCCGATTAGATACCGACCAGTTTGAACTGGTCATCAGGAGAAGTTTCGCCGACTACATTTGGAGTTGGCTGCGAGATGCAGCTACGGAATTTGGTGTTAACGGATAGGCTGTCAGCCCTTTCGATTACGCCGGTTTCGGCGTCGTTGCCCCCCAGGCTCCGGCGCCTGTTCGGTCGCGGGTTTCGTGACCGAAGCAAACAACAAGGGAAATGGATCGGTCTTGTGCGGAATCGCCATTGCTTCAACAAAATACTGCTGAAAGCCCGGACTCACTGCCGTTTCAATCTTCTGGACTTGACTGACTATCTGCTCAATTTCCCGTCGGCTGTCAGTATTCAGCATCGCGACCCTAACACCGGTACTCGCTGCATTCCCAATTGAACTGACATTGCCCAGTTCACAGTCGGGGATTAACCCCAGAACCATCGCATGCCTGGTATCTATATTGCTGCCGAACGCGCCAGCAATATGAATCCGATCAACCCTGGTCACTGGAAACTCATCCATTAGAAGCCTGACACCCGCGTAAAGTGCAGCCTTCGCCAGCTGGATCTGACGAACATCCGTCTGCGTAACAACGACCTGCGACTCACCAGTGGTAAGGACAAACGAGCAGGTGCGTCCATCCTTAATGATCCGGTCGGTTCTTGTCGCCTGTGCTTCGTTAATAACACCATCTGCTGTCAACACCCCGCTCAGATACATCTCTGCAACAGCTTCGACAATCCCGGAGCCGCAAATACCGGTTACGCCCGTGGCAGCGATCGCGTCCGCGAATCCTGCCTCGTCAGACCAAAGTTCCGAGCCAATCACCTTGTAGCGCACAGCCAGTGATTCTGGATCAACCCTGACCCGCTCAATCGCCCCTGCTGCAGCCCGTTGACCGCAACTGATCTGCGCACCCTCGAATGCAGGACCCGTCGGGCTTGAGCATGCGAGTAACTTCGCACGATTACCCAGTACAATTTCAGCATTGGTACCTATGTCGATGATCAACGTGATCTCGTCACGTTTGTATAGCTGATCCGACAAAATTACCGAGGCAGTATCTGCACCAACATGCCCTGCAATGCAGGGTGGAATATAGAGTCTGCCACCCGGATTGATATCAATCCCCAACTCGCGCGACGGCATGCTGACCGACTGCTCAGTAGCCAGAGTGAAGGGTGCAGAGCCAAGCGGAGAAGGATCTATGCCAAGCAGTAAGTGGTGCATGATGGGGTTTGCCGCCACCGCCAGGGAAACAATCAGCTCGGGATCAATGCCGACTTCAACAGCAGCTTCTACGATCAACTCATTGATCGCAGTTCGCACCACCCCGGTCATTTCCTTCGCTCCTTCAGGCTGCATCATCACGTAGGAAACCCGGCTCATCAAATCCTCACCGAAGCGGATCTGGGGATTCATCTTGCCGACAGATGCAAGAACATTCCCCTGGTGCAGGTCGGTCAGATGAAGTGCAATAGTAGTCGAACCAACATCGATGGCAGCGCCATAGACTGTTTCTACCAGCCCGGGCCACACAGCGATCAAACTGGATCGCCCTGACCCTGAATAAACCGCAACCGTGACGCCGGTGTCACTGTCACGCAGTTTACTGTGAAGCAAGGGCAACACCGTGACATCACAATCCAGATCGACAAGGTTCCATTCCTGCTTCAGCGCCAGACGCAGGCGCGTAAGATCGCTTGCAGGTTCTTCCATGGAATCTTCGGACACCTCGACGTAACACAATCGAATGTCCGGCATCAGCTCAATATCCCTCACCTCTGCGGATTTTCTGACTATCTGCCGGTGAACCTGCGATTCCGGTGGGACGTCGATTACCAAAGGGCCTTGAATCAATGCATGGCAACTGAGTCGTTGACCCTCCTCGAGCGGGGTTTTCCTTTCAGCGTATCGGAGTTCAGTCTGTGAAACCGGATTCAAATGACTTGAGCCCGACTGGACCCCATGTTTCGGAAAACTACCCTCTGTGCAGACAATCTTGCAGCGACCACACAAGCCGCGCCCGCCACACACAGAATCTATATCTACACCAAGCTGTCTTGCAGCCTCTAGCAACGGGGTGCCGACGGCGAAATCACCGCGACGCCCGGAAGGGGTAAATATTACCGAGACAATATTTGTTTCATCCATCGATATGGTTCAGGGCTTGACTATGCACTGCGCCTGCGCCGGCCCCTGTCTCTGCGTGCGCCACCAAGAGGTGCCTGGTCGCGGTACTTGGCAATCCACCTGGCGCAATCAGGATCATTCCCCATCAACACATCGGCCCCCATAACAGCCTGCACGACTTCTGTGTGCAATGGGTTCGTTATTGCAGAGGTCATACCCGCGGCCATCGCCATGGGCAAGAAGGCCGCATTAATGCCATTTCGGTGCGGCAAACCGAAGCTGACGTTAGATGCACCGCAGGTGGTATTGACCTTGAGTTCTTCGCGCAACCGTCGAAGTAGGTGTATTACCTGCTTACCAGCTGAGTTTATCGCGCCAATCGGCATCACCAGAGGATCGACCAGAATATCCTCGTGTGAAATCCCATGATCGGCAGCTCTTTCCACAATCTTTTTCGCAACCTCGAACCTGACATCAGGGTCTTCCGAAATTCCAGTTTCATCATTGGAAATGGCAACTACCGCGGCACCGTGTTTCGCTACCAACGGCAAGACGCTTTCAAGCCTTTCATCCTCTCCGGTAACCGAATTAACCAGCGCCTTACCCTGGTATACATTCAATCCCGCTTCGAGTGCTGCAACAATAGAGGAATCAATCGTCAATGGAACATCAGTAATAGACTGAACAAGTTCAATGCACCTGGCCAGGATCGCAGGTTCGTCAGCAAGCGGAATCCCTGCGTTGACGTCAAGCATATGAGCGCCCGCCTCGACTTGCGCCAGAGCATCTTTCTCTACCCGACTGTAGTTCCCCGCAAGCAATTCCGCGGTCAGGATTTTTCGACCTGTCGGATTTATTCGTTCACCGATAAGTACAAAAGGTTGGTCGAATCCGATGACAACTTCCCGCGTCGCCGAACTGATCACTGTATTAGTCACGTTCTTGTGCCTCCAATAAATTAAGTATTGCGTTTAGCTGATAGCGCAGAGAGCGCAACGCCTCTGTTTCTGATAAGCGCTTCCAGATCGCTATCTGAGTATCGAGATTCGATAGCAAGGACTTCCTCAGTTACCACTACGCACGGGTCAGCGGTACTGTCAATTTCTATGGTCTCTCTGCGCCATTCTTCTATATACGCTTGGCTGCCACCCTTTCCAGCCCTCATCGCTGCTCGATCAATTGCCTTCTGAAACCGCGGCGACAATAAC
>JABGVY010000408.1 GCA_018645845.1 Gammaproteobacteria bacterium
CTCATAGCGCTCATTCCAGCGCGCGCAGTTCGCATCAAGGCCAGGAATTTGCGCTCTTAGTGCGGCCGCCCGCATATTGTCCATGCGGCCACTATAATTGGGTGTCATGGTCGCAAGCTCTGCCATTCGGTTCTTATCCGGTGCCGCAAGGTGTCGATCAAACAACATATATGAACCGGACAACAAAATAGCCTTCGCTATAATCTCCTCGTTATCAGTCACTAGCAGGCCACCTTCGCCGGAATTCAGATGCTTGTAAGACTGGGTACTAAAACAGCTAACCTCACCAAAGCCACCACTACGTTTATCTCCCCACCAGGCACCCAGAGAATGAGCACAATCTTCAATCAGAGTAATACTGCCTTCTGCACAGATGTCACGAATCGCGTCCATATCCGAGAGATGCCCACGCATGTGAGACAGCAGTAAAAATCTGGCTTGACCACACTTGGCTCGTAAATCATCAAGATCAATGGTCAGATCACGGGTGGTCTCGACCAATATGGGGTTTGCGCCACAGTTATCGATTGCACCGGGTACCGGCGCCAACGTAAAAGCATTGCACAAAACGCCGTCCCCGGGTTTTACGCCCGCCGCGAGCATCGCGATATACAGCGCATAGCCACAGGAGGCTACCGCCAGGCAAAAACGGCTGCCTTGATAAACAGCGAACTCCTGCTCCAGCAGGGCAGCGTGTCCGGGATCACCACCGGCGATGTCATAGCGATGCAACCGTCCCGTCGTCATGACCTCGGTAACCCATTCTATCGAACGCTGCGGTAGGGGTTCCTGTTTGAGGAACGACTTTTCAAAACGTTTCATGATTCCCTGTTCTCAAGATCAGTTACCTCAGGCACCTTGAAGGCCCAATCCTCCTCCGGGAAATATTTACGAAGTCGCCAATCACAGGCACGCGCATGTCCCTCCATACCTTCGACCCGCGAGATCCGAGAACCCACAGCGCTCATCGACCGGTTCGCTGCCTGATCAATCTTCTGCCAGGTCAATATCTTGACGAACTTCTGTACATTTAAGCCACCGGTAAATCGCGACCCGCCTCGAGTCGGCAGTATGTGGTTAGTCCCTGAACACTTATCACCATGAGTTACTGTACTTCCCTCACCCAGGAACAATGAACCGTAGTTGCTAAGCTCAGCCAGCCACCAATCATGATCAGCAGCCAGAATCTGCAAGTGTTCGGGCGCATAGCGGTCACTGACCTGAACCATCTCGTCCCGATCTTCACAGAGGACAATTTCGGCGTGTTGCTGCCAGGCCTGGTTGATGATTTCAGCATTGGGCATACCTGCCGCGATTCTAGGGACCAACAGCATCACTTCATCTGCGATGGACCGATCATCGGTCATCAACCAAACGGGAGAGTCCGGACCATGCTCGGCCTGCGAGACCAGATCAATTGCAATCGTCATTGGGTCCGCACTCGCATCAGCAATGATTGCCGATTCAGTGGGTCCAGCCAGCACATCAATGCCGACTTCCCCAAATAACAGCCGCTTCGCCGTGGCGACATAGTGGTTACCTGGACCAGCCAACATATCAACGGCCTGCTGATCGAAAAGACCAAAAGCCAGCGATGCAATAGCCTGCACGCCACCGAGTTCCAGAATGACATCAGCGCCTGCCAGGTCCATCGCGTAGGCAACCGCCGGGTGAATGCTCGCACCCCTTGGCGGCGAGCAGGCGATGATCTTCGAAACACCTGCAGTCTTAGCTGTGGTGATGCTCATGAGTGCTGATGCCGCATGCGCGTAACGTCCACCCGGCACATAACAACCGGCCGCGCCCACCGGCACCAATCGTTGACCCAATGTCACGCCGGGTTCGGTCTCGATTTCAAATTCTGTCAGGCTATCCATTTGAGCCTGGGCGAATCGCTCAATCTGACGCCACGCAAATTGCAGATCACTTTTAGTCTGCTCGGAAACCTGACTTATTAGGGCTGCTCGCTTCTCGTCGCTGAGAACAAAACCCTGCTCCCAACCATCCAATTCTCGCGCTAACCGTCTAACGGCTGTTTCGCCTTCTCGGCGAATATCATTGATAATCTCTGTAACCCGCCGAACTACCTGCGGGTCATCTTCAACTCTCAAAGATAATGCTTGTTTGATAACTTCCATTATCCTCAGACCACCCGTTGTCCGAACAAACTTCGATAGCCCGCTAACGCCTGCGCGCCACCGGTATGAATAAACACAATGTTCTCGCCGCGCCGGTAAAAGCCCTGACGAACCAGATCGATCAAACCTGCCATGCCTTTACCGGAGTACACCGGGTCCAGCAAAATCGATTCATGTCTGGCGGTCATTTCAACCGCTTCGATCATGCCATCGGTTGGTATGCCGTAACCCTCACCAACATAGTCACTGTTCGCGACGACATCCGAGCGATTCAGTGCCGCCGATGAACCGATAAACTCCGCAGTCTCGCACGCCAATCGATAAACATTTTCTTCCTGCGCCACTTTCGGCGCTCTGACGCTGATACCCATGAGCTCAATACCACTATGGATTGCCGTCAGGCCGGTTACCAACCCTGCCTGGGTCCCGGTACTACCAGTCGCATGAACGATATGATCAACCTTTAATCCTTGATCATTACACTGCCCGACCAACTCGTAGGCTGCGTTGACGTAACCCAACGCACCAATACGATTGGAACCACCACCCGGGATAATGTATGGCTTCTTACCTGCAGCGCGCAACTCTTCTGCGAGACCTAGCATCTCCTGATTCATATCAGTTCCCGCAGGAAAATCGCTGAGCCTGGCGTTATAGATGTCATCGAGCAGCACGTTGCCGTTAGCGAGAAAGTCGGGATCGTCTGAACCGGTTCTATTCTCCAGTAACAAATAACATTCATAACCCAGCTTGGCAGCGATAGCAGCGGTCTGTCGGGCATGGTTAGATTGCACGGCACCCTGCGTGATGATGGTGTCAGCACCCTGTTGCTCTGCATCTGCCATCAGGAATTCCAGCTTACGCGTTTTGTTGCCGCCACCGGCAAGGCCAGTGCAGTCATCGCGCTTGACCCATATGTTCGGCCCATCCAATAGGCGGGAGAGGTTAGCCATCGGTTCGAGCGGTGTTGGTAAGTGTGCAAACCGTAACCGAGGGAATTTAGCCAGATGCATTGATTATCCTTGTATTAATTTTCATCCAATTCATGTTTTTGCCACAACCGCGGGAAAAATTCACTATCAATTTCATCACCGTGCTTATGGCCATACTTTTCAAACTCCGCTCGTTCCTCGGCAGCCCAATCGCCGCGATAACAAATACGGCCATCCTCTGCTGCCAATCTGACCGTGAATCGTCGCTGGTGACTCAACGGTGCTCGACCCGGCAATGAACCGTGAAGTGTCTTGATATCAAAGCAAAGACAATCACCCAATTCGAGATCGAATGAGACGAGATCATATTGGCCGGGGTTATCATCAATGGCAGGTGGGTTTTCATAGCATTCACCGTTCACCCAACCCGCGTCTCCAGCAATTTCATGGCCATCAAAATAGACACGCATGAAAAGTCTGTCCCATAGATGGGAGCCGCGAACAAACTCAATACCTTCTCCACGTTTCGATGCCTCCAGCGGTATCCAGAAAACACACATCCGACCACCAAAATCGAAATAGGCGATATCGTGATGCCAGGGGGCTCGGGCGTGGCAATTAGCTTCTCGATAAAACCAGTTGTCCATCACCAAATTGATTCTCTCTGCCTCGAGGATGCCGGCAGCGTATTCTCCTACCGGCGAAAATCGTAAAAAGCGTTCGAATTCCGGCACCTGCGACCAGACCCAATAGTCCTCACGATAGGCTGGCCCAACGCCTCCAATTTGTCGGATTGAATGCCGTGGGCTCGGGTTGGCAACTGCGTTCGAAAAACCATCCTGGAGCAGTTTTATCCAATCAGGACTGAATGCCTGCGGGATGCGTACGACACCATCCTGGGCAAAGGCTTCGATCAGAGACGGTGATAACGATTGGCTATTGGCCTGCACTGAGTCGTTTCCCCGGAAACGCATCTGCTATCAACTCGCTGTCTCTAACAACAAAAACCCCGTTGACCAGCACATGATGAATGCCCTCGGATGCCTGATAGGGGTCCTGGTAGGTTGCCTTGTCGATAATCGTTAACGGGTCAAAGATGGTGATATCAGCATCTGCACCTTCCTGAAGTCGACCTTTGTTTTTAAATACAGGCGCCACCTGTTCCAGCCTTTTTGCCTGCAGCAGTGTCATTTTTGATAAGGCTGTACTCAGGTCAAGCAAACCCTCTTGACGATAATAGCGACCAAGGACGCGAGCGAAAGCGCCGTTATGTGGTGCGACTTTGCTTTCCTCAGTGAACATCGGCAGCAAATCACTGACAACCATCAGACCGGGCTCAACGACCGCCCGGCGATTCCAGTCCTCACTCAAATAATGATGGACCACCTGCCCACCGGGCTGATTCTTCCGATAGTCCAGCCACATTTCCTCGTTAAATCGCTCACCGGTTGCAGCCCATTCGACATCGCCATAGTCAATGTTAAAAATAGTTCGCCAATCCCGGCCGAATACCGCTGCGCCAATAGAGGTGGAACCTGCGGTATAAGGCAGCAGCTCCGTCGTCACGTCAACACCGTCTGCCTGGGCCAGCCTTATCTCCTTCAGAAACAGTTCCAGATTCACCATTGCATTGTGGGTGATATGACAGATATGAATCGATGCACCTGTCTCCCGCGCCAGCGTGAGCACTTCATATAGACCTGCCGGATCACCGTTAATGCCTCGTCTGATATGAATAAAAATGGGTACTGCCCGAGCCGAGGCGACATCGAAGATCGCTCGCAATTCTTCGCTATCCATCCCCTCACTGTAATAGTCCAGGGGCAGACCAATACCGATACCCCCCTGATCCAATCCCTCTATCATCAGTGAACGTAATTGTTCGCGTTCATCAGCGTCGGCGATCTTTTCATTCGCCGTCGTCACATGACCGAACTTCGACTGGATTGACCACCACCAACCCAGGGGGCCCAACAATTCAGGCGGATCGGTCAGGTGGGGTTGGCGGACGCCGTGCATCACCTCGGCTCGCATATTGCCGTAAGCCGCTGACGCCCCAAAATTCATTCTTGAGCCCTGCCGCAGGTATTGACCGAACCGGTCAACGGGAAACGCCCCTGCCTCCAGTTCGAGGGCGGTCGTGACGCCGTCACGAACCTGGTAATCCTGGCCCAGGGGTGTCGGTGTGTGACTGTGAATATCGATAAACCCCGGCGAAACTACCAGCGACGAGACGTCGATTACCTCGTCACCTTCAAGTGGCTGCTCACTGATCCTGGCAATCTTGCCATCCTGCAGACCAACATGGCGAATAGCATCGAGGCCACTTTCGGGATCAACCACCCGCCCTCCTGCAAGAACAATCGAATAGCTGACCCCGGCATATCCGGAAATCGGGACTGCAAGAAAAATCAACATGAAGCTAGAAATTAACTGCGTTCGCAAAACCGCCATTTGGATCTCCAGTAAAAAACACCTACGGGCATTCCATCATGCATGAGATCTTTTAGCGAGCTTCTATCTTCTATAAACTCAGTGAACTGCGCGAATAAGGATCTCGACCGTGAAACTATCATTGCTGCAAACATTTGATTCCAATTTACCAGAACATGATGATCACCCCTATCGATCGGGTGTCTGGCAACCGCAACGCAAGGAATATGACGCCTGGGATATGGATGTTGTTGGCGAAATACCTGACGACCTGAGCGGTGTCTATATCAGAAATACCGAGAACCCATTGTTCGAACCGATTCAGCGCTACCACCCATTCGATGGTGATGGCATGTTGCACGCCATCTCATTCGACAACGGTGAGGCCAGATACAGCAACCGATTCGTTCGCACCGAGGGCTTTCTTGCAGAGCAAGAGTCCCAGGAAAGTCTTTGGGCGGGTATCACCGAACACCCATCTGTCGCCATTGCAAAGAAAGGATGGGGAGCCCGCTCCATGATGAAAGACAATGGCTCAACCGATGTCATAGTACATGGCGGTGTCGCCCTCGCCAGCTTCTATCAATGCGGTGAACTGTACCAACTCGATCCTATCACGATGGAAACCCTGGGCGTGTCCTCCTGGAATGGTCAATTCCCGGCAGAGGGGGTTTCCGCTCACACCAAGCTGGATGAACATAC
>JABGVY010000409.1 GCA_018645845.1 Gammaproteobacteria bacterium
TTAACCACTACTCGTCATACCGCTACACGCTTTCATCAAACAAGCAGGCAACCGATCTCATTCGATACTCAAACTTTCGATCGAAAAGCCCTGTTATAATTCCTATCCTCCTCCTTATGAAGATTTTGTTGGCCATCCAAGGACTGCCGGTAGCCACGCGAGAGTATTACGGCTCGGGAGAGAAGAGGGTGTACCTCTTGACCAGTCAATTAGACAGCGTAGCTTTTGGGCGGCGTTACATTTGGGTGAGGCGGGCATCGAATCGATTCAGGAGCGGGGTCGTTTGCAGGAAGGCCTGATTGCAGATATCACGATTTTCGACCCCATCGCTGTGACCGACAATGCTGAATATACATTGGGCATGAATGGGTTGCCGTCGACAGGGATACCCTATGTGATTGTCAGTGGAGACGTCATTGTCGATAATTCAGTTGTGCAGCATATATACCCCGGTCAACCCATTCGTTACGAACCTTCTCAGAAAAGCCATTACCGCGAAATCATTGCTAATTGATAGGACGATGAAACAGTGATTCGGCGCTCGCGAGGTGAAACCCGCAACCAGCGTTTGAACGCCCGTAAAGATTACTGCATTCCGAACCCCCCCAGCAGGTAGGCGACTGCATCAACTGACGTGTCAGGGTTCGACAGGCAGTTTATCAAGGCACCGTTTGTTTTTGGAAAGACAATTTGTCGCTCGATATTGGGGCTGGCTTCTGGAAATCTAATAGGTGCAAGTTGTTGAGGATCTGGTTGAGAGAATGTGCAGTATCTTTAGTATCTGTAGAACACCGACGATAGGAGGCGTGTTGAGGTAGTATGATTTGCGACCAAATTGGTATGAACACTTATGCGTAGGGGAATCAATGATGAATGAAGCTAACCTGACTCGCTTCGGGCCCAGTCTGTTCGAGGGTGTGGCTGCAACAGCGTCAGTATTCAGAGCCCTTGAAGGAGCAGGGAAGCTGATTCTTTGGAATGAAGGCATCCAGAATGCTCAGATCAAGATCAATGGTGTTGCGGTTCAATCGCAAGTTAGTACAGGGGACGCAGAAGTTGTTATTCCAATAAACCTCAATAGGGACAACACGATTGAAGTGAGTGTTTCCGGCGCACTGGGAGTTCGAGTGACTCAGGTTGCTCAGGCAGATCTTGGTTTATTGCGCCAGGGCTACTTTGGTCTTAACACCAGTGACATAGAGCGACAAAGGACATTCTATGAAACACTGGGGTTTATTGGCGAGATTTATCCGGCGGGCCCAGAGACCAGTAAAACCTTCGCGCAGGCTTTGGGCTTCGAGGATGACTACTTGATCCATGTCTCACTGCATAGCCTGGAAAATCCGCCAGTGATGCCATTCGTCGATACCGTAGAGTTCAGGGAAGATTCGTTCCGGGACGAGCCACCCTATGCCGATTTGAATCATATTGGCATGGCATACGCCACTTACTCTACGACAGACCTGGATGGTGATATTGCCTACTTGAAATCGAAACACGTCGAATTTGTTTCTGCGGCGGCAACCGCCCCTGATGGTGAACGATTTGTGTTCTTGAAGGACCAGGATGGTGCCTACTTGAAGTTAATTGCGACTAATGAAGGCCAGGCGCCAACTGAAAATCCAAACCTGGTGCGATTGGTTAACACAAACATGAACGTCACTGATCTGGAACGGTCGCGTGAGTTCTATCGTTTGCTTGGTTTTACAGAATCGATTTCAGCCTCCCAAAGTGGTGCTGGTGATTTCGCGACGGCCCATGGTTTTGATGGGGTCATTGAATTTGAAGGTGTTGATGTCAGCTTAGGCGAGGGTACCGACGGCGCGACTCTTCAGTTACGTCAGTGGAAAACTCCCTTCGATGATGCGCCAGCCTATCCGCCTCCGGTGAATCATTTGGGTATCGATCGGATCAATTTCTATGTCAAAGAGCTGGATTCGGCGGTGAAGGCGATGAATGAGCTTGGCTTTGAACAACTGGGGCCGATTGGCGGTATGCCCGGGATAGGGATTGTTTTTTTCTTCGACCCGGATGGGATTAAGGTTCAGTTGGCTGGGCCGCGGAGTGGGGAGTAATTGCAGCTGGAAGAATGAGGCGAAACAGCGAGGCGAAGATAGCAAGAGGACGATAGTAAAAGGAAGGTACAACTAGGCAGATAGAACATGAACAAACTGACGGACAAGATTGCTCTGGTGACTGGCACAGGTCTTCCTGTAGAAGGTGGTTTTAACGCAGTGCATGTCCCTGGGGTGAATTTCGAATGAAATATGGAATGTTATTGGTCGTGGTGCTTCTTGTGCTCCAGCATGCGCAAGCTGTTGAGCTTACCGAACAGCGCATACCGTGCGCGGATCACCAGTTAAACAAGAAACCACTGTTCGGTGATTTGCATATTCATACCCGTTTCTCGTTTGATGCATATGTGTCGAGCCTTCGGCAGGATCCCTCGGATGCCTATCGCTATGCAAAGGGAGCACCCCTTGAAATACCGGCGGCCGATGGCGTTTCATCTATACGGGCACAGATAAGCAGGCCACTGGATTTTGCGGCGGTGACTGATCACGGCGAATTTCTAGGCCAGATCGGTGTTTGCACCAATGATGCCACAGAGCCAGGTTACTGGTGGCCGCACTGTACGATGACTCGATCGACCCAACAGTGGGTCCAACTGCTGGCTGTAGACTGGTGGACCGGGCTTTCCGGGCAAAAAGAAGCAGAAAAGTCTAAATCGTTTGCGTGTACGCTCTCCGATTGCGAAGCAGCCGGCAGCACTGTCTGGAAGAAAATCCAGGAGGCCGCAGAACAGCACTATGATCGAAGTGCTGACTGTCGGTTCACCACGTTTGTGGGCTATGAGTATACGGATAGCCCTGAACGCCAGAATATGCACCGTAATGTCATTTTCAGAAATGACAAGGTGATCGAAAAACCCATCACCACCTATGAGACCGGCCGCTACAATTTTCCAGCGCTCTGGCGAGGTCTGCGCGAGCAATGCACTGAAGCTGGTGAGGGCTGCGATGTGTTGGCTATACCGCATAACTCGAACCTGTCAGGTGGTTTAATGTTTCGAGACCCAGTATCTGCGCAGGAACTTAAGAATCGGTTGTTTTTTGAACCCGTGGTCGAGCTGGTGCAGCACAAAGGCGCCTCTGAATGTCGTTGGGACCGCCGCCGCCAGGCAGGGCTGTCTACCCAAGACGAATTGTGCAGTTTTGAGCAGGTTCCCGGAGACAACCTGGGGATGCTAGGGACTGTTAATGGGGCTGTTCTCACCGACAGAGCCAGGTTGATGGAACTACCGGATTTTGGCAGGCGTAATATGGTTAGAAATGCCCTTAAGGATGGACTGACCCTGGGTCAGGGTAATGGCACCAATCCTTTCGTGATGGGATTCATCGGGTCAACCGATACCCACAGTGCGACGCCAGGTGCTGCCGAGGAAGAGAATTTCACCGGCCATCTTGGCAGACGTGATAGCGGCTTTAGAAACGTGCAGGATCACTTTTATTCCAATCCCGGCGGCCATGCTGTTGTCTGGGCCGAAGAGAATTCGCGGGACGCAATATTTTCCGCTATTCGGCGTAAAGAAACCTATGCCACCAGTGGAACCCGCCCTGTACTGAGGTTTTTCGGTGGCTCCGAACTTGATGATAACGCCTGTTCTGATCCCCTGGGCGTGACCAAAGCCTATGCTAGTGGTGTTCCCATGGGAGGTAGTCTTGATAGGGTAGAGACAGCCTTGAAATTTTTTGTGTCCGCTCAGAAAGATCCTGGTGTACCCGGTAACCCGGGGACGGACCTGCAGCGAATTCAGATTATTAAAGGCTGGGTCGATGCAGGACAGTCATATGAACGGGTCATTGATGTGGCGGGAGATGCAGATAATGGAGCCGATGTTGACCCTGTTAACTGTCAGCGCCGGGGGCGTGGAGACAGCCAATTGTGTGCGGTCTGGCAAGACCCTGATTTCGATCCGGATGCCCCAGCATTTTATTATGCGCGGGTGGTTGAAAACCCGACCTGTCGCTGGTCAACCTTGCAGTGCCAGAATGCCGGCGTGAA
>JABGVY010000176.1 GCA_018645845.1 Gammaproteobacteria bacterium
GGGGGTCGGGCATGCGCTTTTTTGGCCCTGGGGTGGCAGTGAGCGTTTGGCGGAGCAGTTCCCGGTCGAAGTTTCGCGGTTTCTTCGTGAGGCTCAATAGATTTCGTCTTCACAGGTGCGCTTCAGATTATGGGGCATGGTAGTTTATAAATGCAGCGTGCTACCTGTAATCCCAAGAGCCCAATTGTTATAGTGCCGCGTATGCAATCAGGCAACCTTATATTGGCACCGTTGTTAGATATGATCGCTGCGCATGCAGGTGAGGCGGACTCGAACCGTTCCGTCTCGCCGCAAGTGATCAGCGAATTAAAAAACAACGACATTATGCGTTTCACTGCTGCTGAGTCTTTGGGTGGATTAGATCAATCCTGTACAAGAGTTGGACAGGAGCTAGCGGCTATTTCAGGGGCGTGTAGCTCGACTGCGTGGTGCCTTTGGAATCATTTGAGTACCTTTCATTTTTTTTGCGGTTTGCTGGGGCCAAAGCATGTAGATTTTCTTGGTGATATCGTTAGTAAGCATGAGTGGGTTTGTTTCCCTGCTGGAGCAAGCACTGCGGTGATAGGTTCGCAGACGAATCAAGAAATTATACTGCAGGGTAAAGCTGCGTTCGGATCCGGTGCCCGCTACGGTGACTGGGCGGGCGTCGCTTTTATGCACGAAGATGACCAGGCACCAAGTTTCTCTATGGTCAATTTGAACCAGTCGGGCGTAGACATTGATCGTAATTGGTTTGCCATGAGCCTGCGCGCCAGCGCAACGGACACAGTTCTCTATGAAGGGGCCAGGGTTCCTGCTTCGCGCCGAGTCGAGTTTCCTTTCATGTATCGAGTACCTTTCAGGGACCCGGGTCGACCAATGATTGCTCACCGTTACCGTGAGGATTGGGTTGGGTTGTCAGATATGTGGTTGGGTGCGATTGCTGTCGGGTTAACTCAAGCCGCGCTTGATGAAGTGACTGAAGGAATTAGGGGTCGCATCGCAATTATGGGCGTAAAGGTGGCAGAACGGCCAACAGTGCATGTCAATCTGGGACAGGCACAGGCCAGGATAAATGCAGCGCGGGATACGATCTTTGCTGGTTTAGCGGAAACGGATGCGCGTATCGAAATCGAGAAAATTCCTGACGAAACAGACTATCTGCGGCAGCTTTCTACAGCGATGAATGCCCTCCAGCAATGCGAGGACGCGATGCGTTTGCTTTTGCGCGTGATGGGCGGCAATGGTCTGCGCGAAGGTCCGGCTTTTGAGCGACGTTTTCGCGATTTACAGGCGATGCCTTTACACATCAATGCGCATCAGGATCGTGTAAGTGAACAGTTTGGCCGTCACTTGCTGGGGCTGCCAACTGAAAACCCTTTCTAGACTATCGGGCAGCGTCGAACCTGGAGGATTTAGGTTTATTGAAAAACCTTAGGGAGTACCCACAGGCCATGTTGGTTTCGGGTAAACTCGGCCTTTCGTCCTACCTTAGTCAGGTCAAGGCCGCGGTAGTAATCAGGATTATCGCCAATCCACCTCAGATCCTCATCGTCATCTTCAAAAGTAACTTCTAGTAAGAATAGTACTTCCCGGTCGATGTATGCATCGTTGGCATATGACATGATCAGTTCGAGTTTGGAAAAATGAATGTATCCTTCAAGCTCGATTGAAAGGGGTGAATAGATATTATCCTTGGTCAGCGTTTGCAGCTCTTTTTGACTAACAATATGGTAAAGCGTGGTGTCGGCAATACTTGCCGTCGCAGCGCTGATAGAAGTGATCAACAAAACCAGACTGAGATAGAACTTCATAAAAGACTCCAATCGTTTACTCAAAAGGTAAAATCACTATCTAAATCCGTTTACTGTTCGACCTAGTCAGTATTAACAACGTCAGACACCGACAAAAAACGTCCTTCACTATCTCGAGAAACCATATGAACCTGCAAAACGGCCGATGGGTGAATACCCCCTAAGATATGGGGGAAAAGCTCGCTATCAGTTCCTTCGAAATCAGCCTCTTTATCTCCAACAGGAGCGGTTCCTTCAAATATGGTTTTGACGCCGGTTGCTGACAAGGAGTCGACCGACATTCGCAGGCAACGCCATTCACCCTTGACCTGTGTATAGAAATGATTGCCAATCGTCAGCAGAAAATCCGGATTCGCAGTTGCATGGGTGAACTTATCCTGGCTGTAGGTGGGAGGAAAATAAGTTGAGTTATTCTCCAGCGCCTTGTCCCACAATTCTTTCTGCACCAGGTGATAAACATAAGGATATTTTTCAATGTATTTGTCTGTATTTTCCTCAGATGCTGCAATGCAATGCTGCGGTAGAAAAAATAACAAAAATAGCGTGTACCAATACTGGAGCGAAAATTTCGTGTTCATATATTTACTGATTGCTTGATGTCATTTTGAAAATAACGATTAAAAATATTTTTGTCAAAAAAGGCGTAACGGCCCGAATCTTATGCGCTTTTCCATTTTCGCTTTGCTATTGGGGAACTAGGCAAAGCAGGCGAGGGCGGGGCATAGTGCGGCCGCCTTATAGGATTGAATCTACGCGTCCTGGGTCATAAACCGGTCAACCCATGCATGATAATTTTGTACGGCAGGCTCATTCCTGCCGTAAAGAAATGATTGATTGGCCCCCGAGTTGATCGACTGCTGAATACTAAAGCCTATACGGTAATCTTCATCCTTGACCGCCTGTAAGACCATCGCGCTAAAGTTTTCGGTCGCCTCAATCTGTTCCGCTGTTTCTGGTGGGCGGGCAGCCAGAATATATTGAACTGTCTCCGTGCTGTCAGGTTCCGGCCCTGGGAATATCTGGCTAACCAGGCAATGATCACCCAGAATGCCGGAAATGGAGAGGTTGGGGAAACAGGAATGAATCAGGCGGATATGCTCCTCGGGATTCCAGGCTGATTTTTCCTGCGCATTCAGGTCGCCTAATGTTTTGCGACCAAACGTTAAGCGCTGGTGCGGTCCATAGGTATCGAGTACCAGCAAATTTCCAACGGTGTGTTTCCCCACGGTCTTACCGTGAACCAGGTTGTGGTGATAGGCTTCAAGATAACCGTCCATCGTGATTTTCCAGCCGGGACTTTGCAGTACCCGGCTTTCGTGTAGATGCCAGTCAGCGAGCGCCAGTGTATCAAGTTCCGCTGCAAAGTCGCCAAGCCACTCGTCCAGGTCGAAATGTAAATTTGGCGTCAAACCGACCCAAATTAGACCGCTGCGTTCTTCGCACGGTAACTCTGTCAACCCGTGTTGGGAATAATCCAATTCCCCAAATGTTTCCGCGGCATATATTCCTATGAGGGAGCCATCTCTATCATAGGTCCAGGCATGGTAGGGGCATGCAAAAACCCGGCTGGATGAGCGCCCATCTTCGCAAAGGCGGGCGCCGCGATGCCGACATGCATTCAGGAAACATTTTACGCTTCCCTGATCATTTCGGCAGAGGATGATTGGCGTTTCCATCACTGTCATCGCCTTATAATCGCCAGCTTCCGGAAGCTCTAATGATAATGCTAAAGCGAGTGGGAGGTTTTTGAAGATGCGTTCGCGTTCAGCGACGTAGCGCTCCTGGTTAGTATAAGCCTCGACCGGCATTTGCATGGGCTCGGGGGCCATGTCGGTTGTGTGATTTTGGAAATGATCCAGAGCCCTGTCTGCCAGGCCCATCATTTCTTCGTGGCGAGATTTTTTTGTCACGTCAGTACTCATCCTAATTCTAAAGGACCGTGCTTTTCGATGAAGCTATGCCAGGCTGGGAGCGCCTCGGGGTAATCTGCTGCCATTCGGTTATCGCCCATCAACACGCGGTTGGCTTGATTTAAACCCTGGCTGTACTCAGTAGCGGGAACGTAATACAGGAATCGAATAACGCGTTTACAGAATCGCCATTGACCGTCGGGTTCTCGCCGATAATCATCGGTATAGCGCATAGCCGCAATTGACACAACGCCATTCGGGGTTGTTTCCGCGTGACTAAGAACCAGCCCTTGCGCTTTGTCAGGATCTTCGGAGTCTATTACGACGGTGGTGTCGTGGGTCCAGTGATAAGCAGGGCCTCGAATCTTGAATGTCTGCTCAAACATCGTTTGTATCTCATCCTTCCCGTCTGCCACCATTGAACCATTGGGTGCGTCAAAGCAGGCGTCGTTACAGAACAGACTCATCAGTCTATCCATGTCGTGTTCATCACAGGCAATGGCATAAGCGGTAACAATGTCGCGAATCGCCTCTTTTGATTCCAGTCGGTCCAGGCGTTCTGCCAAAGCCTCAAGGGTAAGTGTAGTGGCCATTTTCGATTTTCCTGCTTGCTCAATGTTCGAGCATTGTTAGTGAAGGGACCGGCTTCCCTTTACGCTTTACTATCTAATAAAGCGTAAGTCGGGCAGCGAATACTAAGCGATTACCTGCCGTTCAACTTTGGCTTTTTATCAGTGACCGCGAGGAGTTAGCGTCATGTTGACCGTTCTATGTCCAGGTCCCAAGGAAACTGACATCGCACTGAGGTGACAGGTGTATGTGCTTGTTGTGAACTCGATCATAGCATAGGAGGAAAAAACCAAATGAAAGCTATACGTGTATATGCTGATGTATATAGCTAAATTATCCTGTCCGTAAAGCGTCACTGGTACAAAGGCTGGTTTTGTCTGTTAACAGACTAAGGGGATCGTTATATACCCGTTATAACAAACATTAATTTACACCGTAAGAACTATCCGACCGCCGTGTTGAACTAACCGAATGCATCATCTTGTGAGCGACCACGGCTTGCTATCCGCTTGACCCTACTAATATAGTAATGCCCAGATGATCAGGGTCGGGCGATTGGATGAAAGTTATTATAGTTGGTGCTGGAATTGGTGGCTCTACACTGGCATTGTCCCTGGCGCAACTGGGGATTGACTACGTATTGGTAGAGCAGGCACCTGCCCTGACAACGGTAGGTGCTGGTATTCAACTGAGCCCTAACGGTGTCCGAGTTCTCGAGCAACTTGGGCTGGGAGAGCCACTAAAACAGTTCTGCACAGAACCTGACTTTCATAAATATAGTGTTTGGGATACGGGCGAAACCGTGCTGAAAACACCTCTGCAGCCGATGGTAAAGGCTACCTATGGGCACGCGTATTACCATGCCCACCGGGCTGACCTGATAGATCTTCTAACGGCGCCACTTGATTCATCCAGACTTCTCATGAATACCCGTGTTGCATCTGTCGAACAGAATGAGCTTAGCGCCTGGGTAACCACCACTGATGGCGGTCGAATTGAAGGCGATGTCATTGTTGGTGCCGATGGAATTCATTCGATTGTGCGTGATCAGGTATTTAAACCCGGCAGCCCAAGGGATTCTGGCTACGCCAGCTGGCGAGGAGTAATCGATAGCGATGCTATCTCTCATCTGGACATCCCGGTGTCAGCCTATGTCGACATGGGGCCCCGTCTGTCGTTTGTTTACTATTTCGTTTCAGGGGGTAAAAAATTCAACTGGTTAGCATTGGGCAGGACGAATGATCCGCTCAGGGAATCCTGGTCACAAACAGCGACCCGGGAGGAGGTCATCGATGCTTTTGATGGCTGGTACGATCGCCCGAAGCAAATCATTGAAGCGACACCGACTATCTTTGCCACAGCCCTGCACGACCGTGAACCACCTGATTCCTGGGTGAACGGCAGAGTTGCGCTGATGGGTGATGCTGCGCACGCCATGTTGCCTTACCACGCTCAGGGTGCTGTTCAATCGCTGGAAGATGCCTGGGTCTTAGCGCGCACCCTTGAACGTCGCGAGGATTCCCTGTCGGGCGCACTTAAGCACTACGAATCTCTACGATATGACCGAGCAAGCCTGTTAGTTCAGCAGTCAAGAAGCGCGGAGGGTTGGTACCACGTCGATACACCAGAGCAGATTGAGTCGCGTAACGCACGATTCCGCAGTACCAGCGCCAGGCTGGAAGGTGGTTTCTCACCACAGCAACACTGGCTGTACAGCTATGATGCGGATAGCGCGGCACTCGGCACCGACGACAAATGGCGTGCGCTACGCCCCTGGTCTTAGATGACCAATGCTGTTTACAAGTTCCCAATGGGTTGCCTGACAGTTTCCCTACCGGGGGATTCATAAGGGGTGCCCTATCTGAAGCTTTATCACTGCTAAATTAGTTTGGCATGGCCTCCCGCCAGAGGGCTCTAATCAGAGACCTTTAGTCAGAGGTCCAGGGTAGCTACAGGGATCGCTTCTGGGATCGTGGTGCCCTAACTGACCGGTCTCACCGGTAATGGGGCACTGATCCCTCAATTAGTTTCTAGGCTGTGCGGGAAACATTCACGCTTTTGAAGGGCAGGTATAGGTCGAAAGTAGTGCCCTGGTCGACCACAGATGTAAGCAATATATTACCACCGTGCTCCTCTACGATTTGCTTGACGTTTGCCAGCCCGATACCAGAGCCTTTGTTACCTTTGGTGGTGAAATAGCGATCGAAAACTTTATCTTGTATGGTTCTGGGCATCCCGTAACCATCGTCTGAAATCCAACAATGGACGGTGCTTTCGTCGATTTTTTTCGCTCCCAGTTCGATAGTTCCAGTGTCGGGTATCGCGTCACACGCGTTCACTAACAAGTTTTGTACCACTCGTTTCATCTTGTCTTCGTCACCGACTACAGTGGAATCAGTATCAATGTTTAGTTTGATCCTGATGTCAGGATAAAGATTACCGACGAATCCAGCTTGCTGTGCGAAAAGCTCTCCCATGTTGATAGGCTTGCTTGCATCATCCTGCTGAGGACGACCGACTTGGCTCAATTGCTTGGTCAGTTGCTCTATTTCAGA
>JABGVY010000411.1 GCA_018645845.1 Gammaproteobacteria bacterium
GGACGATCGATAAGTATCCGGCTTTGGTAGCACAGTGCGCCAGTGCCGCAGATGTCATCGAGGTTGTTAATTTTGCGAACCATTACCAGTTATTGACAGCGATGAAATGCGGTGGTCATAACATTGCGGGAAATGGAACCTGTGAGGGCGGATTGTTAATCGACCTCTCCCTAATACAGGGTGTGGCGGTTAATCCAGAAAGACGTGTTGCCAGTGTGCTAGGTGGTTCGCTCTTGGCAGAGTTAGACGAAAAAAGCCAGGCCCACGGTTTGGTCACGACTGCAGGGACTGTGTCACATACCGGTGTCGGCGGCTTAGCCCTGGGTGGCGGGTTTGGCCGGTTGGCGCGACGTTTCGGTCTTACCTCTGACAATTTATTGGCAGCCGACATAGTGACTTCAGATGGCCAATTGAGGCGGGCCAGCGTGGATGAAAATCCAGACCTTTATTGGGCTCTCCGAGGCGGCGGGGGGAATTTTGGTGTTGTCACGTCTTTTGATTTTCAGTTACACCCGATGGACCGGCAAGTCATTGGTGGTGAGATCTATTATCCGTATGAAAAAGCCAAAGAAGTGATCAACTTTTACGCTGAGTATTGCCAGGATATGCCGGATGATTTGTACGTTGATCTGGTGATATTTGCGCCACCCTTCGGCCTAAAAAGTGCTCTTTACATAGATGTTTGTTATTCGGGGCCTCCGCAGAAGGCGGCGCGGGTGCTAGAGCCACTGAGACGCTTCGTTAAGCCGCTTAAGGACGAAATAAGGCAAATCGATTACGTGGAATTGCAGAAAAGTAGTGATGACTCTGACCCAAGAGGTACAGGCCAGCATTTAAAAAGCGGCTTCGTTAAAACGATAAGCAAGGCGTTGGTTGATACCTTGGTCGAAAACCTTGAGTCAAACATGCTCAGGGGCAGTATGGCGTTCTTTCAACAAGCTGGTGGTGCGATCAGGGAAATCCCGACATCGGCTACAGCGTTTCCGCACCGGGAAATTAGTCACAACGTGACGATAGGAGCGGTATGGCCTTCCGGTCTGGATCCAGAGCCACACGCAGTCTGGGCCGACAGTTACTGGGAAAAGGTTAAAGGGTTTACCGATGGTTTCTATACTAATGATGCCTATGGCGTAGACCCCGCGCAGGCTCAAACCAACTATTTGACAAACCTTGAGCGATTAGTGGATGTGAAGTCTAAGTATGACCCTGCCAACTTGTTTCGAATCAACACAAACATCAAACCCAGACCACTGGCGTAACCATAGAATTTCGCGCTGGACAGCTCATTTGTTTGACTTTTAAGTTATCAATTGATAAATAAGGGTACTCAAAAGCGCGCGATCAAAGAGACCTTTTATGCGAGTGTTCCTGTCTTGAACAAGTGGCTAGTGACCCTTTTGGGATTGTCTTGCTGGGCGGGGTCTCCATTGCTGATAGCCCAGGATAAATTGCCTGCGGGTTCTAAAAACCCGGGGGAAATTCGCGATTGTGAATACTGCCCAGTACTGGTCATTGTTCCTGCGGGCAGTTTCATGATGGGCGCAGCGAAGCACGACAAACAAAAACAAAAAGACGAAGTGCCACGCCATAGAGTCGACATTGCGAAGCCCTACGCGATTGGGAAATTCGAATTGACCCGCGAAGAATATGCTCGATTCGTTAGTGTGACGAATCGAGACACCTCCGGCGGCTGTTTCTTCCGGAGAAAAAGAGAGCCTGAACTCGATCCTTCTCTGGGCTGGCGTGATCCGGGTTATTCGCAGAATGACCGTCACCCGGCGGTGTGCATGAGTTGGCAGGATGCGAACGCATATGTGAACTGGCTGAGCGATGTGACGCAGCAGGATTATCGATTGCCCAGTGAGGCTGAGTGGGAATACGCGGCGCGCGCAGGGACCATGAGTGACAGGTTTTGGGGTTCGTCTGCAGATGATGGCTGTGAGTTTGCCAACGGCGCAGACTTAACGGGCGAGACGCATATCCCTGGCTGGACTGTGGCGAATTGCCATGATGGATATTCTTTTACGGCAGAAGTTGGCTCGCTTCGTGCCAATGCTTTCGGGCTCTATGACGTTCTCGGTAATGTTGCTGAGTGGGTGGATGATTGCTGGAGTGAGAATTATGTCGGGGCCCCGGGGGACGGTTCAGCGTGGCGCCAGGGTAATTGCAGCATACCGATACTTCGTGGAGCTTCCTGGCACGATCATCCCAAATATTTGCGTTCGGCGAATCGATATGGATTCGATTTCACCGGTGATGACAGCAAGAACACGCGTTACTACAACTTTGGCGTTCGGATAGCCAGAACCATCGAATGAAACCCTATATTAAAAATTATTGGAGAGACTAAATTGGCAAATTTTGGAATTGCAGGTGTGGATTGGCAGGAGCGAGTGAACTGGGAGCGTTTGCGTACCTATCGATTGGAAAGCGCTCGGGCTCGAATGAAGGCGCACGGACTTGGTGCAATGTTATGCATGTACGATGAAAATGTTCGCTATATCACGTCGACTATTACACCAGGCTGGTGTCGCTTGAAACCCGGACTTCGTTATGCGCTGCTTTGTGGTGATGCCGCGCCAGTTTTGTTCGAGCAGGGAGACATCGGTGTTCAAATAAACCGGCACTGCCCATGGTTGCCAGAAGAAAATATCCGGTACTCATACGCGTGGATCAAGGGTGCGGCGGGCCCTGCCGCCGAGGAACAGGTGAAGAAATTCATCAAAGCAATCCTTGAAGAGATGAAGCGTTTTAACGTCGCCGGAGAAAAACTCGGTGTGGATTTTGTCGACATCAACATGATGGGTGCTTTCGAAGCCGCTGGAATAACCTGGGTAGATGGTATGACAGCGATGATGGAAGCCCGGGCCATCAAGAATCAGGACGAGCAGGAATGCATGCGAATAGTTGGCGCTATCGGTGATGCGGCTCACTGGCAGACGATGAAGTTCCTGGAGCCGGGAATTACTGAAAACCAGGTAACCGCACACATCATGGATTACCTTTATTCTTGGCCAGGCATGGAGGATGTTGAAGATGTCATCGTTTCTTCTGGGCCCAATACCTGGCCCAACTGGCGCAACTTTTCTGATCGCATTATTTTGCCTGGGGACATTACGTTCATGGATCTGGCTGCGTTAACCTGGAACGGATATAAATCCTGCTATTACAGGACTTATTGTGTTGGAGGTGAGCCGACTCAGGAAATGAAAGATTACTATTCACAGGCGTTAGAGTGGCTTTACGATTCCATCGACGCGGTTAAGGCGGGTTGCACAACAAGAGATATTGCAGAAAAGTGGCCGTCAGCCAAAGAAGTATGGGGCTATGAAGAAGAAGATCAGGCAGCAGCGAACCTGTGGGGTCATGGTCTTGGGTTGGCTCAATACGACATGCCTGTGATTTCTCGCATCTGGTCGCTTGATCATCCTATCGAAATTAAACCAGGGATGGTTTTTGCGCTGGAAACTCAGCACGGCAAACCACTTGAATTTGGAGTTCGGATTGAAGAGATGCTGATTGTTCATGAAGACAGTACCGAAATCATTTCTAACTTCCCTGTTAAGGAAATAACCGTTGTTGACCCACGGTGATATTTATAAGAAGGAGGCATGAGTGATGGCTGACTATATTGTCAATCTCAAGGACTCTGGTGCGATTAACGCCAACCGGTTTGGTGCCAAAGCTGCCAACCAGGCGATGCTGGGGCATGCCGGTTTGCCGATCCCCAAAGGGTTCTGTCTGGATGCTGCCGCCTACCGAAGGCAGCTTGAATTCATAGGGTTGCTAGATCTGGCGGGCGAAATTGATGGATTGTCTGGAGAGGAACAGCGTCAGGCCGTGTCCAAATTGAGGCTTGGGCTGTTTGATAGCCCGATTGCTCCGGACATAGAGCAACCATTGCTTATTGCCTGGCATGAGTTATGTGAAGCCTCGGGTTCGCAGACTGTGGTGCGTTCTTCTTCGCTGTCGGAAGATCTGGCAGACAGCACCTTTGCGGGTCAGTACGAGACTTTTCTGGGGCTTAATAATGAAGCAGAGTTTCTAACTGCAGTTCGAGCATGTTGGGCGGCGCTATGGTCGCCAAGAGCTTTACGCTACATGGAGAGCCGAAACCTCGATACCCTGGATATGGCCATGGGACTCTGCATTCAGGAGTTGGTAGGTGGCTTGGTCTCTGGCGGTGGCATGAGCCAAATGGCCGATGGCACCATGTCACTGAGTGCTTCCTGGGGGCTGGGCACTGCTATTGCCCAGGGTGAAGTTGTACCCGATCGTTATGTGCTGGACGTGGATGGCACTGTGATTGAAACAGTCGTCGGGCGTACGGTGCACGGAAAAAATTGTGCCCATCACTCGGTAGGCAGTCTTCCGATTGATCAGGAAAAAACCTTGCAGCCTTGTTTGAGCAAAGACCAGGTTGGTGAGCTCGGACAATTGCTCAGTCGTGCAGAAGAATACATGGGTTTTGCGGTCGAAATAGAGTGGACCGGCAATGAAAAGCGCCAGTGGTTGTTACAGGCCCGCCCATTGCAAATGGAGGCTCAGCGGTCGAGTACCCCGGATCCTGGGCTGCGAAAAGCGGGGGTCCGTGGACAGCCTTCTGGCGTTGGCTGGGCCAATGGCAGGGCCTGCGTGATTAATTGCGAATGTGAGCTTTCCCGTGTCGCTCATGGTGATGTGTTGGTTACACGAGTTGCGAGTCCCTCACTTAGTCAGATATTGCCCCGTGTTTCAGGGGTTGTGGCAGAGCTGGGAGGAAGCACCTCGCATTTGGCTTCGCTCGCGAGAGAGCGGCGTATTCCAATGGTGTTAGGGGTGCTTGAGGCGACGGCGAGAATCCCGGATGGTGCGGATGTATCGGTCGATGGTGTTATCGGCACGGTTAATTGGCGTTAACGCGAACGAGCCAATTGGTGATTGCGTTTGTTATAATGATATGCTTATATAACAAATACTATTACATTTTGATGGAAACCCGAAATGACTGATTCTGAAGTCGAACACGATAGCCAAAAACAAGCAAAGGGTCCTTTGACTGACCTGCGGGTTATTGAGCTTGGGCAGCTAATAGCGGGCCCTTTTTGCGGTCAATTGTTGGCCGACATGGGCGCCGATGTCATCAAGATAGAGCCACCGGAAATTGGGGATCCAATGAGAGTCTGGGGTCGTGGCGACTATCCCCTCTGGTGGACGGTCTGTGCGCGTAACAAGCGCTGTGTGACCGCTAATCTTCGCGAGCCAGAGGGACAGGAGTTGGCTAGAAAGCTGATTTCTCAGGCTGATATGGTAATAGAAAACTTCAGGCCTGGGACCATGGAACGTTGGGGGCTTGGTTACGAGGAACTGTCTAAAGAAAACCCAGGCTTGATCATGGTTAGGGTTTCGGGATACGGCCAGACCGGTCCGCATTCTGGCCGTGCGGGATATGCTTCGATAGGCGAAGCGTTAGGTGGAATGCGTTACCTCTGTGGCGAGCCAGACAGACGACCGAGCAGGACGGGGTTGTCAATGGGAGATTCCATCGCCGCCACATTTGCTTGCACGGGAGCGCTAGCGGCGTTGCATCATCGAGAAAAGACCGGAGAGGGTCAGGTGATTGATGCTTCGATTTTTGAATCGGTACTTAACGTCATGGAAGCAACCATACCTGAATATACGGTCAGCGATTACATCAGAAAGAGATCGGGTGCGACTCTTCCGAACGTAGCGCCATCAAACATTTATTCGTGCCTGGATGGCGAGTTTCTTATTGCGGCTAATCAGGACACAGTTTTTGCACGTTTGTGCGCAGTCATGGGGCAGCCGGAACTGGCGCAAGACGAGCGATTCGCAACGCATACGGCAAGAGGACAGAATGCCGCGGAGCTCGATGGTCTTATCAATGACTGGACGCTGACCAAAACAGTCGCGGAAGTGGACCAGGTAATGGAAGAAAATGCTGTACCCGCAGGTGGGATCTACAGGGCCCCTGAAATGCTAAAGGATCCGCATTTCAAGGCGCGTGAGGCGATCATTGATACGCCTACCGAGCAATGGCCAGACCTGAAAATGCAGAATGTATTTCCAAAGATGTCAAAAACACAAGGCGAAGTTCGTTGGGTCGGTCCTCAGGTTGTTGGCGAACACAATGAAAGCGTTTATAGCAGTTTGCTTGGTCTGAATGCAGATGATCTTACTGCGCTACGAAAAAAATCGATTATCTAAAAGGTAAAACAGATGACATTTCGACTGGGAGTTGATGTCGGTGGCACGTTCACCGATTTGTTGTTGGTAGATGAATCCTCAGGGCAGACTTACATGGCCAAAGTGCCATCGACGCCGGAGGACTCATCCATTGGGGTGCTTAACGGTATTGATCGTATTTGTGATGAATCGGATATTGATACCAGCGAAGTCACTCAGGTCATGCACGGCACGACTGTCGCGACTAACGCGGTGCTGACCAGAAAGGGAGCAAAAGTCGGGCTGATCACGACCAAAGGTTACCGGCAGGTATTGCAGGTGGCCCGTTCATTCTGTCCTGGCGGTCTGGGTGGCTGGGTCAGTTACATGAAGGCACCGCTACTGGCACCGTTGGAACTGACCATAGAGGCAGATGAGCGTCTTGACGCAGAAGGCCAGGTGATCACGCCTTTGAATGTAGATGCGCTAAGGGCTGATCTGAAGCGGCTGGCAGAAACCGGCGAGGTGGAAGCACTAACGGTATGTCTATTGAATTCTTATGTTAATGGTGAGCACGAAGTTCAGGTCAAAGAGATCGCCGGTGAATTTTTTACTGACATTCCAATTTCGATCAGTTGTGAAGTCGTGCCGGAGATGCAGGAGTACGAGCGAGCCGAGACGACGGTCGTCAATTCGTACGTGCGCCCTCAGGTTTCAAAATATGTAGCCAATCTTCAGACTTCTTTGGAACAACGACTGCGGGACGACGTAAAGCTTTCTATTTTGCGGTCGGATGGCGGCCTGGCCTCGGCCAGAGGCTCGGGTGAATCACCTGTCAATATGCTGCTTTCGGGACCCGCTGGCGGAGTTGCCGGTGCAATGTACTTCTGTAAGCGTGGTGGATTTCAAAATATTCTGACATTTGATATGGGCGGTACTTCTACTGATGTTGCGTTGATGCAAGATGGCAACGCGAGAATTCGGCGTGAGACCAAAGTTGGGGACATTACAGTTAGAGCGCCCTCTGTAGACGTTCGTACAATAGGCGCAGGCGGAGGATCGATCGCGTTTGTCCCCGAGTTGACCAGAGCGCTTCGGGTTGGACCGGATTCTGCCGGAGCTGACCCTGGACCAGCCGCGTATATGAAGGGCGGCGATAAAGCGACGGTTTGTGACGCGAATGTCGTGCTTGGCTATCTGCCGTCGGACGTGAAACTCGGTGGTGCCATGAACATTAATCGAGAAGCTGCGACCGCCGCTGTTCAGACGCTCGCTGACGCCATGGACATTGATTTGATGGCGGCAGCTGAAGGTATTATCAAAATCGTTAACGAATCGATGCTAGGAGCATTGCGGCTGGTTTCTGTAGAACAAGGCTACGATCCTCGTGATTTTGCGCTCGTTGGATTCGGCGGAGCAGGGCCGTTGCATGCGAATGCATTAGGCGTGTTGAGTGGTTCATGGCCCGTAATCGTTCCACCAGGTCCTGGTGTACTTTGTGCTTATGGTGACGCCACGACGCAAATACAAGACGAAGCATCGCGAACCTACGTCACCTCTGTCGATTCAATATCGGCGGAAGACCTGGTTGCCGAACTGGAAGGCCTGCGTGCTCGGGCGAGCCAGTCATTTATCACTGATGGTATCAGCGAGGAACAACACGAAGTCAGTTACCAGGCTGATTTTCGATACGCTGGCCAGGCTTTTCAGTTGTCCTTGCCAGTCACTATTGAGCAACTTCGGTCAGAAGGACTATCTGTTTTAACGGATGAGTTTGATCGTCAGCATGAGCAGTTGTTTACCTTTGCTCTTGGGATGGACCACGAAATTGTAATGATTCGGGCCGTTGTCAAAGCTGAAAGCAGTTTATCTGCTGACCTGTCTCGGGTCAGCAAGGGTGCTACGGACGTTAAGGCCGCCGCTATTCATGACACGAAAGTCTATGTAGATCAGAAGTGGCACGACGCAGTTGTCTATGACCGCAGTAAGCTGGGTGTTGATGCAGTTGTCCTTGGGCCCGCGATCGTCGTAGAGATGGATTCAACCACACTGATCCTGGCGGATCATGCCGCGACCGTTGATAAGGTCGGCAACCTCTTAATTAACCCGGTATAACGGAGCCCGCTGATGCCAGCAAAAATTATTGAGACAAACTCTGCACCGTTCCAATCAATTGATGTTGATACGGTCACTGTGGACATCATAGAGAACGCACTTAGAAATGTACGAGAAGAAATGGACGCGGTGCTATTTAGGACGGCAATGAGTCCCGGTATACGTGAACAGGGGGACTGTTTTCCCATGGTCGCGAATCGGGACGGGAAAATGGTCGTTGGGCAATTTGGTTCATTTATACACGGCTTTATGGAAGCCTACGATGGCGAAATTGAAGAGGGCGACATCATTCTCACCAATGACCCTTACATGTGTAACGCTGCTGTTTCGCATCTACCTGATTGGATTATTTTGGTACCGATATTCAAAGACGGGAGACACCTCGCGTGGGCTGCCATGTTTGGGCATATGTCAGATAATGGTGGCATGGTCCCAGGGTCTATCCCGATCAGTGCCGAGACTATCTATCAGGAAGGTATTCGGATACCGCCCACAAAATTGTATAAAAAAGGTGTGCTGCAAAGCGACGTTCTTGAGCTGATTCTGCACAACGTTCGTACGTCGGAGTGGAACCGCTTTGACCTGAACGCTCTAGTGGCAGCCTGCAGAACTGCGAGCAAGCGTTGTGTTGAAATAGCAGAACGATTTGGAGACGACACGTTCTGCACCACCATGCAGATGATGCTAGATCGTAACCTGGAAGCCATGCGATCTATTATCAATATGATTGTGCCGGAAAAACCGCAGTACTTCGAAGACTTCATTTGTGACGATGGTGTTGGTAAAGGGCCCTACAAAATCGCATGTACATGGTGGCGAGAAGGAGACGTCGCGGTATTTGATTTTGAGGGAACAGACCCTCAGGCAAAGAGCTCGGTTAATTTTTATCTCAACGAAGACATGTTCAAGATGTTTTTTGGATCGTTCACTATTAACCTGTTTGATCCACATATTTTGTTTAACGATGGTTTCTACGAGCTCGTGGATGTGCGCATTCCAGAAGGCAGCCTGTTGAAACCGAAATTCCCTGCCGCATTGTCTGGTCGAACACACGCATTGGGTCGAATTTTCGATGTGATGGGTGGTCTTCTCGGGCAAGCATCACCCGATGCATTGAACGCCGCTGGCTTTTCAGACAGTCCGCACCTGTTCTTCTCCGGTTATGACAAACAAGGTAAGTGGTTTCAATTATTCCAGATTGGTTTTGGTGGTATACCTGGCAGGCCGGTCGGCGATGGGCCGGATGGTCACTCACTTTGGCCAGGGTTCACTAATGTGCCAAATGAGTTTATCGAAGCCTACTTCCCATTGCGTATTATGAAATATGAGCCCATCCCTGATTCCGGTGGCGCAGGGCTGCACAGAGGTGGCAATGGGTTGACGGTAGCATACGAATTCCTGGTTGACGGTCAGATCGGCATACACGACGACCGCTGGTTGACTTATCCCTGGGGTGTGCAGGGTGGGGACCCGGGTATGCGTTCCACTAAGTTACTGGTCCGTGCGAGTGGCGAAGAGGAGTGGCTGCCAGCTAAATGTGATGAAGTAGACGTCAAAGAAGGAGATGTCCTGTACTTTAATACCTGGGGCGGTGGTGGCTGGGGAGATCCCACGGCCCGCGACCCGGCGGCAGTGAAGGTTGATGTTGATCGTGGTCTTGTTTCCGTGGAAGGCGCCAAACGCTATGGCGTTGTGCTGGGCGACGATGGCAACGTAGATACAGATGCAACAGATGCGTTGCGAAGCGAGCTTCGGCTTCAGCGTACTGCTGGTGAGCTTTTCAATTATGGCGGTACGATAGACGAGTTAAAGGCGCGATCTCTTGAAGAAACGCATTTGGAAGCACCGGTTACGCCGACCTTTTGATTTGATGGTTTGTCAGCAGAAGACAATTGCCGAGGGTGCATGGACGAACTACTGAATTCGTTGAAATCTGATTTGATGGCGGCGCAACAAAGCGCCATGGCACGAGTGCCCTTATATCATCAAGTCTATTCCGTGTTGAAATCGGCGATCCTGGACGGCTCGATACCTCACGCCAGTCAGATGCCAACGGAACACCAGATTACTGATACGTTTGATGTCTCAAGAATAACCGCCAAACGTGCGATGGACGAACTGGCGGCAGAAAAGCTTGTGACGAGAACCCGTGGTAAAGGCTCTCATGTTGCGTACCGTTTTAAGGCGAAACCGGTTCACGGGCCGCTTATAGGCATGCTTGAAAGTCTGATAGATATGAGTGAACACAGTATTGTTCGCGTAGTATCAGTGGAGCAGGTCGTGCCGCCAGGTGAGATCCGCGAAACCTTGGGTTTGTCGGAGACAGACCGGGTGCACAAGGTGGTCCGGGTAAGCAGTACCGTAGAAGGGGAACCCTACGCGTACTATGTTAGCTGGACAGTGGGTATTTCAAAGGGCTACACAAAACGACTGCTGCAATTACAACCACGCTTGAAACTGCTGCGCGAAAACGGGATTAACCTGACAGAGATGCATCAGAATTTAAGCGCAGAAAACGCTGAACCCAGCATAGCGCAGGCGTTGGAAATGATGCCCGGGGCAGCCTTATTGGCGGTTAGGCGACTGGGCCGAATTGAAGATGGTACCGTCGTTGATATTCTCGATGGTCTTTACAACCCACAGCGTTATCAATACGCCATGGTGATGAGCATTGACTGACGATCTGACAGATAACTATTCGCTGTATGATGGCAGCCTTGGGTATGGAGAGCGGTCGGCACTGATTCTGGTTGATTTTGTACAGGCCTATTTTGATAAAGACTGCGATATGTATGCAGGGGTCGAAGATGAATTGGCGTGCGCATTGCGGATACGTGACCTGGCTAGAGAAGCAGGCATTAAAGTTTTCTATAGCAATGTGGTCTACCAGCAAGATGGCAGTGATGGTGGGGTCTTTTTTAACAAAGCGCCGGTGTTGAAGAACTTTATAGCAGGTAATCCGATGGGAAGCTGGCCCAAAGGTCTGCAGCCTGCGGCCAACGAAATGGTGATTTCGAAGCAGTATCCCAGCGCTTTTTTCGGTACGACCTTGGCCTCAATGTTGATGGAAGAGGGCGTCGATACGCTATTAATTACGGGCCTGACGACGAGTGGCTGTGTGAGAGCTACTTGTGTTGATGCCATGTGTCATGGATTTATACCGATTGTGGTTGCGGATGCGTGTGGTGATCGCCACGCGGCACCGCATGAGGCTAACCTATTTGATATGAATGCCAAGTACGCTGACGTTGTCAGTGAAATACAAGTGTGCGATTACCTTCGCAGCCTAGTTGAGGAGCACTAGATTATGAGTCAGAAAAAAGTATCGGTTGTCGAAGTCAGTCCGCGTGATGGTTTGCAGAGCGAGCCAGAAGTGCTGTCGACGGAAAGTAAGTTGGAATTTATTGCACGCGCAGTTGATGCGGGGATAACACGGCTGGAAGTCGCAAGTTTTGTCAATCCTAAAAAAGTACCGCAGATGGCAGATTCTGAGGAATTATTGGCGGCGCTGCCAATTGTTGATGGCGTTTCATACATTGGTCTGCTGATGAATGAGCGGGGTCTGGACAGGGCTCTTGAAACCCGCGTCCATGAAATCGGCATGGTCGTAGTTGCAACCGATACTTACAATCAACGTAATCAGGGCGTACCGACTAACGATTCAGTTGAGGCTTGGTTGAA
>JABGVY010000326.1 GCA_018645845.1 Gammaproteobacteria bacterium
CTCATTTGCACGGTTTGGACATCAGCTACCCAGGTTCGGACCAGGGGGGCGTTCGATATAGGGGGCTTTTGCTCGAGTTTGGGACCGGTCGAAATGATCAGGCCTGCAAACCCGAGGCCCGCAAAAACAATAGCGAGGGGGGATAGAAAACGCTTAATCATGTCTTTGCCTTTCATTGGGTTGTGTTAATCCGGCTTCTGCGTAGTCGATCATCCGGCCGATGCCGGAAATGAATGTTGAGTAGGTAGATTCAGTTCCGATTGGAGCATGGAACTGAAGTAGGTGGATCATGGATCCGATCATGAAATGGAACCTCCAGTGCAGTTCCTCGGTTGTTACATCCGGCAATACCTCTGAGAGGGCCAACTGGTAGTGCGCAGCAATCTCGCCAAATTCCTGTTCTACGATCGGTTTTGTCAATGACTCTGGTTCGGCATAAATTCGGCCGATCAGGGCCGGTACTCGACGGTTTTTGTACACGGCCTCTACCAATGGAGCAAAAAAAGATTCCAGTACTGATCTAGTAGTTAGTGGGCGATCACTCTCACCTAAGGCTTTTAATAGCAGTAGCCTGTCCTCGTTTATCGGCTGAACGCAACGGTGGAAAACCGAGCCAAACAGTCCCTTTTTGGACCCAAAATAGTAATGGGTGGCCGCAAGATTAACGCCGGCCGCAGAGGCGATTGCCCGTAGCGAGGTGGCCGCGTAGCCCTGTTCTACAAACAGGTATTCGGCCGCATCCAAAATTTTTGTTTGAGTGTTGGTTGGCTCTGCGTTCGGGGCTTTGTCATTCATAATTAAAACAAACGATCGTTTTAATCGGTCAATGTATACAATGCTAACATTTGCCGCAAGGTTTTTGTCAGCCCAGAATGGTTTTAGATAAAGGCCAGTTTAGGGGTCTAGTCAGGTCGTACTTTCCTGATATGGTATTGGCCAAACGTTCAAACGGGAGACAAAGATGGCCAAGAAGCAGCTGGTTCTAGTATTGACCGAACCGACCGAGGGAGAAGCAGACGAATTCAACCAGTACTATGAAAACCTGCATCTTGATGAGGTCCTGCAAACAACCGGATGGAAGACGGCGCAGCGCTACCAATTGGTTGAGCAGGCAGGTCAGGAGTGTCCGCTCCCTTACCTGGCAGTGTATGAAGCAGAATCCGTTGAGGGGAAATCTGCAATCGACAGAATGAATGAAACCCGCTCGGAACGACAACAAAGTAAAGCGCTAAACCGGCGGACAGCTGGTGCGTGGATATTCGAGGCGATTGGTCCGGAACATAAAATGGAGCGTTAAATGTCAAATATGAAGAATGGCCGATGGCTGGTGAAGTCCTACCCGACTGATGAAGTGAGCGAGGACAATTTTGAGCTCGTCTATGCAGAGGTTCCTGAGCCGGGCGAGGGTGAGGTTCTCATCCAGACGACTTCTCTGGTCATGTCTCCGCCACTTCGGATGGCGATCGGCACCGGAGGGATCACGGGAAATCGTGTCAAAATCGGGGCCATGATGAGGGGGTCGGGACAGGGCGTCGTGGTGAAATCCCAACATCCCGACTTTCTAGAAGGTGATCTGGTTGCCGGCGCCATGGGTTGGCAGGAATATGCCGTGACGGACGGTGAGCGTCCCTTCCCACTCGAAAAAATTTCGCCCAGAGCCAGACAACCGATTACCGCTAATCTGCATGTTATGGGTGCCAGTGGCGCGACCGCGTATGTCGGACTTTATGACATAGCAAAACCTAAAGTAGGTGATGTCGTCTTGGTGTCTGCGGCCGCGGGTAGCGTTGGCGCACTTGTCTGCCAACTGGCAAAGTTTTCGGGTTGTCGTGTGATAGCAATTGCCGGAAATGAGAAAAAGTGCCTTTGGCTCAAAGATGAGCTTGGCATGGATGAGGTGATCAACTACAAAAACGAGGATGTGGCAGAACGTCTACGGGAAGTGTGCCCCAATGGCATTGACATCTATTTTGACAATGTCGGTGGTGAAATTTTAGATACCGCGTTGGGGCAGATTGCCCATGGCGCAAGAATCGTGCTCTGTGGAGCCACATCCCAATATGAAGGAGACGCGAACTGGTATGGTCCAAGCAACTATTTCAATCTGGTATATAAGGAAGCGACCATGCAGGGGTTTTATATCTTCAGCTATGCGCATCGATTCAAGAAAGCCCATGAACGACTGGGTGAGCTGATCGCCAACGGTAATCTTATATACAACGAGGATGTTCTGAAGGGCGTCGAACAGCTGCCAGCGGGCCTTATAAGAGTGTTATCGGGTGAAAACTTCGGCACCCAGTTAGTCCGGCTATCCTGATCACACCCCGAAAAAGGACCATACCCACAAGTGACAATACCGCTGCAGAACGAACTGCATCAAAGCGCTGCCCTAAGCCAGTAGAACGGGCGCCAGGGCATCCTGTGATCCAGGTGCGAACTCGGTTAGCTGGACACGGCCGATCCCAAGGTCGGTGAGTGATTCCAGAGCGAAAGCGACATCGGCGGGGTGACCCATAAAGTTGCCAAGAAAACCGTTACCCATCATAGCCTTCATGCCACTAACAGCTTCGTTATCACCGGCTGCTGTCAGAATAAAAATGCCGATAGGGATATCGCTATTGATTTTTCGTACCCGCTCGATGCTTCGCTTCACTTCATCTTCCGTGACTGTTGCCATAATCCCCAGGTCAATAGCCCCTCCTCTGGTAGAGCGAGCGCTGGCCTTGACTTCGATTCGATCAACCAGTGGTGTTATTTCCCGAATGCCCCTTGGACCACCTGCAGAACCGACCAGCGCTGGTGGGTTCTCTAGTCTAGGCCCCACAAAACTGCCTCCTGAAATATCTATTTGGTAGTAATCACCAGAAAACTGACACTGGTTAGTTTTAATAATCTGGCCCGCGATGTTCATGGCTTCGATATACATGCCAATGCGCTCGGGCGGTCCGGGGTAGGGTATCCCAATGGCCTGCATTTCTGCTTCTGCCCATCCGGCGCCGAGCCCGGCTTCAAATCTCCCCTGCGCTGCCTGTTGCACAGACAAGGCACCCTGCGCGAACTCAACCGGAGATCTGAACAGATTGTTGCAAAAAGAACTGGTGATTTTTATTCTGCTCGTGCTGCAGGCCATCTGTGTCGCCGCGACGAAAACGTGGGGATAAGGATGATCCGTTACCCAGAGGTGGTCAGATGCGCAGACGCCATGCCAGCCTGCATCCTCCATCTCTTTTGCCCAGGTACCAGGTTCATTAAAACGGCTACCCGGCATGTTGACAAAATATTCCAAAGGAAACTCCTGATTTGCCCCAATGGGGTAGTTAAAGGATGATGTTACTACTTTTTGTTACGAAACAGTTTCTATGTTGGTTCCAACCATTGATCTTAAAGCTGCCGAAGAGGATGTTACCGCCCTCAGGCCTTTGGACGCATCCTGCCGCGACCACGGGTTTTTCCTATTGCGTAATCACGGCATGGATGCAGCAATCGAACAGATGTGGCAAGCCGCATCGGGTTTCTTCGAGCAGCCCTCAGAGGCTAAACGTGAAGTATTGCGCACAGAAAGCATGCCGCTTGGATATTTCGATCGGGAACTCACCAAACGCAAGCGTGACCTGAAGGAAGTGTTTGATTTCATGCAGCCACGTGGTGATGGGTCAGACGTTAATCAATGGCCTGCGGGCCAACCCGAGTTTTATCATGCGATGAATCGGTTTTTCACTGAGGCCAGTTCTGTGGCAGAGCGAACCCTTAATCTTGTCTATCGTGCGCTTGCCGGCGATGGGATAAGTCACCTGTCGATGCCAGAAGGTGATCCCAGAACCAGTACCGTTCGGCTCAACTATTACCCGGTTGATGATCCTCTGTCCGATGATGAACAATCCGCAGTGGCTGGTCTTGGAGACATGGCCCTGCATCATCACACAGACCCTGGGGTACTCACTTTACTGGTGCAGGATATGACCGGCGGGCTTCAGACGCTTTCTAAAGAAGATGGCTGGATCGATGTGACGCCAGAGGAAAATACGATCGTGGTCAACCTTGGGGATTCGCTCCAGGTCTGGAGTAATGACAACTATAGAGCAGCGGTTCATCGGGTGGTGCCTATGAATACGTTGCAAAATGGCAGCGACGGCCGGTTCAGTACGCCTTACTTTTACAACCCCAAAGGTGATGCCGTACTCGAACCGTTAACTGAATTGTCCGGCGATGCGCCTTTGTATCGCAGGTTTACCTGGCGCGAATACATCAAGGGCAGGGTAGACGATAACTACGCCGACCTCGGTGAAGATGATATCCAGATCGAGCAATATAGAGCCTGAAGTTTCTGACTCCTATGCTCATCATTTGAGCTAGAAATCCTGATTTGGGGTCATGATCGAAATGAAAGGACTCGTCTTACTGGTGCGAAAGATAAATCTCTAACAGTTCCGCGGTCACTGCCGGCTTAAACATCTCCAGCAGTTCGGGGGAAGATTTGTCATATCCCAGAGCTTCCTTGCAGATGAGATGGAGGTCATCTCTGCTACACAGACCTTGCGCGAGAATGTCCTTGCCAGGGAATATCATTGCGCCTCTGAGTCGTTTCACAATTGCCGATGTCTTGTCCTTTGAAATGTCGCCAACATCTTCAATATCCCAGTCTGGAGTATCGAGCCCGGATCTCTCCTGAAGCTCAGGCGCAGCGTGATAGCCCGTTCCAAGAACCTCTAGATTGCAACTGGCTGTTGCCATTACAGGTAAGCCAACAAGGTTCATGACTGCAAAAGGTCCAAGACCGATGCCCAGTCGGTTTCTGACAACGGAGTCAATTTCCCCCGGAGTTGCAATGTTCAGGCACCGGGAGGCCTCGTTGATGTACGGTAATGACTGGCGATTGAGGATAAAGCAGGGTGTGTCCTTACATTTCACGGCTAACTTTTCCGTGGATCTAAGCCACTTAAGAATGGCGTCTGTATGTCGTGTCTCCGTTTGACCGCCGGGAATAACCTCGACCACCGGGTTCATATCAGCTGGATTGTTATAGTGCACCCCTACAAATCTGTTGGGCCCGGTAACAGCCTCTTCCAGATCCCCTATGAGTAGTGAGCTGGTGTTCGTTGCGATCAGGCAGTCAGGTGAGACCGCTGAAGAGATTTGACTGAGCACCAGTCGTTTTACATCGAGGTTTTCGAACACCGCCTCAATGACGTAATCAACCGCGTTGATGGTGGCCATGTCAGTGGTGTATTGCAGGTCCGGATTGTCGTTGACTCGCGCCGCTCGTGCCAGTTGCTCCTCGTTAGTATCAACCAGGGTCACCTGGACACCCTGACTTGCCATGTGTCTGGCAATGCCTGAACCCATTAGCCCTGCGCCGACCACCGCTGCTTTGTTGATCATCTTGCCTACCAGCCCGGTTTGATAGAGAGACCACAATCTACTGTCAGCACGGTTCCTGATATGGACGATGACATTGGGCTGGCAAGGAATACGCAGGTGCTTGCGATATCAGATGGGTCTACCAGTCTGCCCAGCGGCGCAGCCGCTTTCCAGGCAGCGACACCTTCAGGCCAGCCCTCTTCAATGCCGGCGCGATTAATCAAACCCGGAGCGATGGCGTTGACACGAATTCCACGGGGACCGAACTCCAGCGCCGAGGCTTTAGTGAGCATCTCTAATGCCGCTTTTGAGGTGGCGTAATGACTATGTCCTGGCGCCGGGCGAGAGCCTTCGATGGACGAAATGTTGATGATGGACCCCCCGCCTTTCTCGCCCAGCGCTGCTTGAGCCGAGAATAATTGGCTAAGTAGCATCGGTGCAGCCACGTTGGTCGTCATGGTGCTCGACCAGAGATTCTCTGAAATATCCGGTAGATCAGAAATGTTCTGGGATTCAGCGGCGGCGCAGTTAACGAGTACGTCTAGTGGTCCAAGAGCTTCCGATGCCTTTTTAAACAGCTGGCTGACATCTTCCAGGTCACTCAGCTTTGCCTGGATAACAATTGATGGATTCGATAACCGGCTGGCTAGTGCTTCTGCACCACGTTTGTTGTCATGGTAATGAATAGCAACCGAAGCCCCGGCGGCATCCAGTGCTTCGGCCAGAAAAGTGCCCAGACCGCTGCTGGCGCCGGTTACCAAAGCGTTGCAACCGTCGAGTGAAAGAGTGATGCCGCCCATTGAAACCCCGAATGTGTTTTGATGTCGGATCTTATCATTGGTAGTGTATCTGTAAAGAAGCTGCTTTTTCTTGAAACCACACTGGCTCTAAACTAATGGGCAAAAGCACATTGATGGACTACTTTGTAAAAAGTGACGAGGCCGCAGAGTTCTGGACAGATGAACGTTGTTTTATCACGGAGCTGTGTAACACCGATTTTGCGCCAGGCGGCTCACTTGCGATCGCTCGAGTGGAACCTGGCGTGACGACACAACTGCACTCCCTGACCGGATTGACCGAGACCTACGTCGTGATTGAGGGCAGTGGTCTGATGGAAGTTGATGGAAACCGGTTTAATATTGCCGCCGGTGACCAGGTGGTGATTCCGGCAGGAGTACCCCAACGAGTTACTGCGCTGGGTGAGTCCGACTTCAGGTTTTATTGTCTGTGTACACCACGCTTTTGCGCCGAGAGTTACGTAAACCTGGAATAGGGAATCTGTATGGGTATGGTGGAGAATCTGGAAAAAATGCTGGCGAAGGGTCGCGATGATGCGATGCTGCGCTTCGGTCTCGGCAGCGCCTATTTCAATGACGGCAAATTTTCCCTGGCTGCGACGCATCTAGAGGTCTGCATTGCCCAGGATGACAGTTATTCTGCTGCCTACAAGCTGCTTGGAAAGGCATACCTGAAGCAAGGAGAGCCCGGGAAAGCGATCAGTACGTTCGAGGTGGGTATGCCTATCGCCGAGGGGCAGGGTGACAAGCAATCCCGAAAGGAAATGCAGGTGTTTCTGGGCAAAGCACACAAGGAGATGGACAATCGCCAGATTGATCTTTGATCACGAACCGGGCGTCTTTCGTGCTGTCGGCATTTCGGAAGTTCATCCTTGATAAGTCAGTTTGAGCTTGGCCTGCCTGATTGGGCTACAGAAGAACTAGAACAGCTCCCTGAGTATCTTCCTGATGTTCAGGGGCGTATGGATGCGGTGATCAGGTTTTCCCGCTTGAATATAGAGTTCGGGACCGGTGGTCCGTTCGCCGCGGGTGTTTTTGAAACGCTATCCGGACGGCTAGTGACCATTGGTGTTAATCGGGTTATTCATCATCAGTGTTCTTCAGCTCATGCGGAGGTTATGGCGCTTTCTCTGGCGCAGCAGCTACTGGGTAGCTTTGACCTGGGTGCAGATGACATGGTGGAACACCAATTGGTTGTTAACTGGCGTCCGTGCGCGATGTGTTATGGCGCACTGGTCTGGTCTGGCGTCCGATCACTGGTTGTGGCCGGAAGTGGTCCAGAGCTGGAAGAGATCACGGGGTTTGACGAGGGTCCGATCCACCCCGACTGGATAGGGCAGCTGGAACACCGGGGGATAGTCGTTACCGATGGGGTTAGGACTGATGCCGCGATTCAGGTATTTAAACAGTTTCGCGATAGCGGGGCGCTGGTATACAACGGAAGACAGGGAGACATTATTGTCTGAGTTTGAGCGGGACACGCGGGTTGAACGAATTGATGATTTTCGCTTTAAAGGGCTGGTTGATGCGGGTTGGAATATTAGCGCTAACCCTAATGGTGGTTATCTGCTGTCGATTGTTAGTGCCGCGATAGCAGAATCGGTGGAGCATCCAGATCCGCTTTCATTTACTGCACATTACCTGCGGCCTGGGGTTCCGGGAGTCGAGTGCGAAGTGATCGTGGATGTTGTTCGGCAGGGCCGGACACTATCGACGGTTCGGGCCTCGCTCTGGCAGGAGGGTAAGCAAAGAGTCGAGATAATTGCGGCTTATGGCGATCTTACCAACCGCGTTGGTATCGACAGCGATATTACGATCGAAATGCCAGGGTTGCCGCCCCCGGAATCCTGTGTTGCCAGAAGCGGCGACATACAGGGTATCGATATTGCAATGATTAACAAACTGCAAGTTATGTTGCACCCGGATCAGGCCATACCAGGGAAGTCTGGTGTTCCCGAGCTTTCCGGGTGGATTCGGTTTGCAGATGAGCGTGAACCTGACACAAGATCGCTCTTGCTGTTTTGCGATACATTTCCCCCTTCGCCGTTCGGGAAACTCGGCATGATCGGCTGGGTTCCCACGATCGAACTGACGGTTCACGTAAGACGCAGGCCGGCACCGGGATGGATTCTTGGAAGATTCCGCACGGATGACCTTGTTGACGGAAGAATGATTGAAACCGGCGGGCTATGGGATTCTACCGGTGCACTTGTTGCAGACTGCAGGCAGATTGGTCTTGTTTTGCAGAAGGCATAGCTCTGTTGGAGGATCAGCTGACCAGAGCTGTAAGAGCGACCAACAGGGAGTTTGAAACAGCAGTCTTGATCTTCTCCTGGTGTGGGTCGTAGGTTTCCATAGAGCCATCGTCCTGTTCCAGGGGGTTACCATCGATAGCGACGACCGCCCCTGTCTCAACGCCATGTAGTCCGCAGATAACGAACAGGGTCGCGACCTCCATCTCAACCGCCTTAACCCCGGCTTTCTGCCAAAGCGGCAGGTCGCTGCCGAGAAGGTCGTGAGGGTAGAACATGTCCGAAGTCAGTAATAATCCTTCATGAAATTCGACGCCATGGAAGTTTGCCGCCGCTCGCATCGCTATCAGGACGTCCGGTGTCGCGATGGCGGGGTAAGTCGGGGGAACCAGCTTGTGGGAAAGCCCTTCTTCGCGAACTGCCGCCGTGGCGACAACAAGATCTCCTGCGCTGACAGGTGCCTGCATCCCGCCCGCAGAACCTGCTCGAACAATCCTGGTAGCACCTGACTGGCAGAGTTCTTCGAAGCAAACACCCGCGCCAGCTGATCCGACACCATGGGAAACCGCGCCGATGATCTGGCCATTAAAAGAACCTCGGATACTGTGATACTCGCGGTTTTGGCTGATCGGCTCGACATCCCCAAGAGACTCGGCAACCAGGTCGAGTCTCGATGGGTCGCCTACCACGAGGATTTTCCCGGGTAGAGTTTCAGATTCTGTCTTCAGAATAGGATGGAAAGCCATGGATTTTCTCGATTGGAAGAAGGTTCGTTACGTTCTTTTGTCTCGTTTGATTTCCGCCATGAGCGTGAATATTTCCATGGTGTTTGGCGTCGATGTGTCTCCGCTATATTCGCGGTACAGGGTATCTACATTCACTGCAATGCGCTCTGCGTCGGTCCAGGATTCAAAGTCAGAGATTGAGATATCAAAGGCGGCATCTTTTGCTGTCATGCCAGAGTCGAACCTCTTGCGGGCTTCAACATCGATGTAGGAAAGGTAGTCCTTGACCCTTTGTACGCCAGCGACGTCGGTAATTGGGCCGTGCCCGGGAACGATCACTTCAGGATTGCGATCGATAATCAGGTCGCATGCCTTGAGCCAGTTACTGACCGGCCCGGCCCACATAATGGGTGTTCCATCGATAAAGAGGATGTCGCCCGTAAATACGGTACTGTCCTCATCAACGAATGCCAGGATGTCGCCAAGGGTATGCGCCGGCCCCACCTCTTTTAGGAGTACAACTTTGTTACCAACCTTAAGCGTTAACTCATTGGTAAATGTTTTGGTTGGAAGTTTCTCTGCTACGTCATCAAAATGAAAGGGTCCGAATATATCGATAAAGTATTCACCCGTTTCACCCAGGTCAGGCGCCATTTCCATCATGGCCCTCAGCCTTTCAGGGCCAAAAGCCGCCATCTCTTTGGCGCCTGCTTCACTGGCGATAACCTCTGCATGTGTACATAACCCATTTCCATGGGTGTGATCCCCATTAGCATGCGTGTTGACGACCGTATTGATTTGGTCCGCGCCAATGCCAGTGGCGTCCTCCATGATCGCCACCATTTCCCGCGTCATTGGGGCGTCAAATAGTGTGTCGACAAGCAGCGACTGACCACCATCTGCAATCAAGCCTGAGTTGGACCATCCCCAACTGCCGTCTGGTTGCAGATAGCTGAAAATTCCGTTGCCGGTTTCGTGTAATCCTTTTTGATAGTTCCAGGCCGCCATACAAGAAAGTCCAATTGATACGATCAATGACGATAGCATGTCCGCGCAAGTCTCAATAGCCTGGCGCTTTACATGGGGGCTAAGGCGGTGCATCTTATTCGTTCGCAACAAATGAGTATGAGCATGAAAGAATTTTCTGGAAAAGTAGCAGTTGTTACCGGAGCGGCGAGCGGCATCGGTCTGGCTACGGC
>JABGVY010000412.1 GCA_018645845.1 Gammaproteobacteria bacterium
GTCTAAAAACAAGCTTATTCAGTTCCTTCAGTCGGCATCTTCACTGCTCGTGACGGCACGACTGTTGAGATCGATGACTTGTAGATCATCTGGCTTACTGTGTTTCGTAAAAAAATGACAAACTGGTCAAACGATTCAATTTCTCCCTGCAACTTGATCCCGCTCACCAGGTAAATTGATACTGGGACCCGCTCTTTTCGTAGCGCATTAAGAAAAGGGTCTTGTAGAGATTGCCCTTTTGACATGTTGTTCTCCTGGGATTCCTGTATTCCAGCCGCCATTGAGATGGAGGAATCGTTAAATAAATTACTAAACAAGCGTACGTGGCTGTTTGGGTCTACTGGGCTCCGGGCCGCCCCTCGCTCTGCCATTGCTAAGGTAATATGGTGCTGTTAGTCACTATTTTCAAGGCCTGCTGGGTATTTGGCTCCGACAGAAGATTGAGGTTCTTCCAACTCCTTAGCCAGGTGTGCTGCCGCTTCGCTAGTTGTCGGGTCGCCGCCAAAGCAGACATGATCATGGTCTGCTCATCTATTTCACCCTCAAGAAACGACCAGATCTGGCGATACCCCACCGCCTTTATCGCCGGAAGGTGGCCATGAATGCCGGGTTTTTCGCGCAGCATCTGAACTTCTCCTACAAACCCAGCTTTTAACATTTCCCTGAAACGGGTCTCTATAGCCTGGTGCAGCGCCAAACGGTCATCGGGAATGATAGCCATTTCAAGTAGAGGAAAAGGGCATGCTTCAACCGATTGACGATGGAGCCTTGATAATGGCACACCGGTCAGCCGAAAGACCTCTATTGCACGCTGAAGCCTCTGGGGATCTGTTGGCCTGATTCTTTTCGACGATTCGAGGTCAATCCTGGCCAACTCTTGATGCACATGCGCCCAGCCATATTCCTCCGCCTGCCGTAAGATTTCAGCTCTAATCTCAGGGTTAGCCGCGGGAAGTTCCGCCAGACCTTCTTTTAGCCCCTTGAGGTACAGCATGGTGCCACCCGAAATGATCGCCAACTTCCCTTCACTTTGTATCCGGGTGACCAGGGCAATACAGTCTTTGCGAAAATCAGCAGCAGAATACGGATCATCCGGATCCCGGATATCGATCAGGTGATGCTTTATCTCTTCCAGCGTAGCAATATCAGGCTTCGCTGAACCGATATCCATGCCCCTGTAGACCTGCGCAGAATCAGCGCTGATGATCTCTGCGCCAAGATGCCTGGCCAGTTCCAGAGTAAGTTGCGATTTCCCACTGGCAGTTGGACCCGTGATCACGAGTACACCCTTCAAACTTACCGCCCTCTCAGGAATAAGCTATCAAGCTCTGCCAGACTCATTTCGCACCAGGTTGGTCGCCCATGATTGCATTGCCCGGATCGCTCGGTTTCTTCCATGTCGCGCAGTAAGGCGTTCATTTCCGGTAGGGTTAACCGCCTGTTTGCTCGAACGGAGCCATGGCAGGCCATCGTTGAAAGAATTTCGTCCCTGTGTTGCTCAATCCGAGCGCTCTGGCCATATTCAGCGAGATCAGAAAGAACATCACGTACCAATTGTTCCACATTGCTCTTTGCAAGCAGTGTTGGCACCGCGCGCACAATGATGGATTCCTCACTCGCCCGCTCGATCTCAAGGCCCAACGCCGAAAATTCGGCGCTGTGCTCGTCAACCAGATCAGTTTCTTTTTCACTCACAACAATAGAGAGGGGCACCAACATGGGTTGACTGCGTATTCCTTCAGTATCGCATGCAGTCTTCATGTGCTCGTATGTAATGCGCTCGTGCGCCGCATGCATATCAACAAGTATGAGTCCGGCCCTATTTTCCGAGAGAATATAGATGCCGTGAAGCTGTGCGACCGCATAGCCAAGCGGTGGCATCGTGACATCATCGGATTCAGGAAACCCCGCCACAGGATCTTTGGCAAACATTTCACGGTAGACAGACATTTGTGGGTCTCGGACCCCTTGCGATCCCGATCGCCCCCCGAAGGATATGGGCGCCTGCAACGGGACTGCTCCTCCGGGAACTCCTGCGAGACGCGGATCTACTTCACCCGCTACCGGTTCTTCCGGGCGGACATCTGCCAGAACATGGTGAATTGTCCGGAAGATAAAGTCATGAACATCGCGGGTTTCACGGAACCGAACTTCACATTTGGTTGGATGCACGTTCACATCAACCAACCTGGGGTTAATGGAGAGAAACAAGCAATAAACAGGGTTTCGACCGTGATAAAGCACATCTGCATAGCCCTGCTTAACCGCGTGGGTAACTACCCTGTCTCTAATGATGCGGCCGTTAACAAAAAAGAACTGCTGATCCGCCTGACTGCGCGAGTAGGTTGGCAACCCAATCCAGCCCCGCAGCTCCATACCGCCCCTTTCCTGAGAAAAAAAGACTGAACTCTCGAGAAACGCACTACCAAATACGCTGGCTACCCGGTGCGCCTCATCGTCACCAATATATTGTTTCGTTGTTTTACCATTGTGACTCAGGACAAAACTGACCCCAGGATGGCTAAGACTGACTTTACGAACAACCTCTTCCACTTTAAGGAACTCTGTTCGCTCGGTTCTAAGGAATTTCCTTCTGGCAGGGGTGTTGAAGAACAGCTCTCGGATTTCAACAGTCGTTCCGCGGGGATGAGGTGCCGGTGAAATTTCTACCTGCATGTCTGCGCCGGATGCCTGAACACTCCAACCGTATGAAGCGTCCTCTTTAGCGTTAGTCGTTAGTTTCAGCCGTGATATTGATGCTACGCTGGCCAGCGCCTCACCACGAAAACCAAGTGTCTCAATAGCTTCAAGGTCACCCTGATCCCTAATCTTGCTGGTAGCATGTCGCGCCAGCGCGAGATTCAGGTCGTCTTTATGAATCCCCCTGCCATCATCGCGAACACGAATGAGTTTCACACCCCCTGCTTCAACATCAACCTCTATCCTGGTCGCACCGGCATCCAGTGAATTCTCAAGCATCTCCTTAACGACGGAAGCCGGCCGTTCCACGACCTCACCCGCAGCAATCTGGTTTGAGAGACGGTTATCGAGTTGTGTGATTCTTTGATGCATTAACCCCTCTTTCGCGAAGTTATCCCGGGGGAATCTTCAGTGTCTGGCCAAGACGAATAGTATCATTGCGCAGACCATTAAAGTCCTTCAATTTCCCAAAGGGTACCCGATAACGTTCGGCGATTTCGGACAACGTATCACCTCTTTCAATGACGTGGGTTTTCACCTCGTCATCCTTACCCTGTTTAACCCACGCGAGATAAGAACCATAAGGTGGGCTCGATTGCATGGAGGCTTTTACACCCTCAAATATTGCATTCGCCAGTTTGGTCTGGTGACTTCGGGTGGCCAGTTTTCTCGCTTCCGCCGGGTTTGATATATACCCCGTCTCAATGAGCAGTGATGGAATGTCTGGCGACTTAAGGACAGCAAACGCCGCCTGCTCAACCGTTTTCTTGTGCAGTTTGTTCACTTTTTTCAGGTTACCGAGCACCAAATTGCCCATTTCCAGGCTGAACGAGAGGCTGGCGGTCATGGAAAGATCCATCAGCACGCCCGCCAACAGGTCATCTTTATCTTCCAGAGCGGTACCCACGCCCCCTATCAGGTCAGCCCTGTTCTCTTTCTCGGCGAGCCACCTCGCTGCTTCACTGGTGGCTCCTTTCTGGGAAATGGCATAAACCGAAGCACCACTCACCTTTGATGTCTTGAAGGCATCGGCGTGAATCGATAAAAAAACATCCGCCTGACTGCTACGGGCTATCTCTGTTCGTTTACGTAACGCCACATAGTAATCGCCCTCACGAATCAGTTTTGCCCTGAACCCAGGCTCGCGCTCAAACAAAGCATAAAGTTTCTTGGAGATCTCAAGCACAACATCCTTCTCGTAGAGCTTGCCAGGACCTACGGCACCGGGATCATCACCACCGTGCCCCGCATCGATAGCAATGATCACATCCCTCATTTGCGTTAAGGCCCGCTCAGATTTCGGGGCAACCGTAAGGCTCGGCTGATCTTTCCCGTGGAGATCAATCACCAGACGATGACCGTATTGCATGACTGGCTGCAATACAAAGGAATTGGGTCGGACTTCCTCATTCAAGTCCAGGACAACCCTGATATCTTTGCCGTTGTTCCTGCTTGCGGTTCGGACTTGACGGATGGGGGTCTGCTCCAGACCAAGGTTGCTCACATCCGAACTGAACCGCGCGGAAGAAATATCGATCACAAGCCGAAGAGGATCTCGCAGAGGGAATATTTTATGCTCTACGGGTTGGTCGAGGTCGAACACAATTCGGGTTTTCCCCGGTGATGGGTGAACCCGGAGGCCATCGATATGAGTCTGCTCGGCTGAAGCTCCTATTTCTTCGGCTGAAGCTCCTATTTCTTCGGCTGAAGCTCCCGAAGAACAGAACAGCATGGCGATTGCCGCTGCCCGTAACAATCGGCCTAGCCCGATTCGCCTACCTCGATTAGCTGGGTACAAATTTTCTCGCCGCTCTGTGAGTTCGACCTGACGCCTATGATCCGCTTTTCGCCCAAGACATCAATGGTAATTTCCAGATCATGCTGCGGCAGACAGCCTGCAGCTTTCTCTGGCCATTCAATCAGACACAGTTTGTTATTGCCGAAATATTCATCAATACCAATATATTCCAGCTCTCCTGGATCAGCCAGGCGGTAGAGGTCGAAGTGATAAATCTCTGAGTCTGAAATCTGATAAGGTTCTACGAGGGTGAACGTTGGGCTTTTAACTGCTCCCGTATGACCCATGGCTCGCAATATGCCTCTGCATAAAGTCGTTTTACCCGCACCAAGGCCCCCTGTGAGGTGAACCACGCCTTCGCCACACAACAGGCTCGCCAGACTTGCACCCAGCCCAAGCACCTCTTTTTCACTCGTGAGTTCAAATTTTATCATCTAGTTTAGTTAACCCGGCATGCCATTGAGGAGCTTTCTTATTTCAGGCAACAGCTGGGTAGCGAGCAAACCACGTTCACCTTGCCTTGCAGTGATGTTGTCCGCTGCGAGCGAGTGCACAATAGCACCTAGACAGGCTGCGTCGTTCGTATCCAACCCTTGCGCTACCAGTCCCCCAATAATCCCGGAGAGAACATCGCCCATCCCGGCAACAGACATACCCGGATTCCCATAAGGGCAAAGCCATACCTCATGGTGACCGGCAATTAACGTGCCCGCACCTTTGAGCAGACAAACCCCGCCGTACTTTTGCTGCAGTTGTTTAACTGAGGCTAATCGGTCCACCTGAACGTTCTTTCCCAGCAGACTACGAGCCTCACCGGGGTGCGGTGTCAAAATCCAGTTATCTCTTCTTGTATACTCCGGTGACAACCGGCTCAATCGATTCAAGCCATCCGCATCAATTATCATGGGAAGTTCCGACTCAAGCACAATATCCAACAATTCAGAACCCCAGGCCCTAGCACCATCAGGGCTCTTGTGGCCAAAACTCTCATTACCAAGACTCTCATTAACAAGACTCTCATTACCAAGACTCTCATTACCAAGACTCTCATTACCAAGACCGGGCCCCACGACAACGACAGTGGCCCGGTTAATCAGCGCTTTCAGTTCATCGGGCGTCGTCACACTTTGGGCCATCACCTCCGGTCGCCTTGCCACCAGCGAGTTGACGCTCGTTGGATGTGTTGCCACAGAAACAAGACCTGCACCGGAATATAATGCGGCCTCGGCAGCCATCGCGACAGCACCTGCCATGCCCTGATCGCCACCAACAACCAGTACATGCCCATGGTTCATTTTGTGCGCGTTTCTGTTTCTCAAAGGCAGTTTTCGAATCCTGTCCTCATAACTCAACATTCGCACACTGGGTTCGATTGAATCAAAGACACTAGCCGGTACCGAAAGATCAGCAAAATTAAGCTCCCCCACCACCTCCGGACCATCATTGGTGAGCAGTCCGAGCTTCCTTCCAATGAAAGTGACTGTCATGTCAGCCTTAATACATGCACCCAGAATGTTGCCCGTATCGGCACACAATCCAGAGGGAAGGTCTACCGCCAGCACTTTACAGTCGTGCAAGTTGACCGCTGAGATGACCTGTTGATACTCCGGTCTCACAGGACCCATTAATCCAGTGCCCAGTAACGCATCCACGACGAATGCTGAATCTTGCAACGAAAGTTCAGCGGTCAGTATTTCGACGCCCGCTTCACGACAGTATCCATAGGCCTTGCCCGCATCTGTTTCCGCCGAAGGAACCTTGCCAACCAGGCCAACGGTTACTTCAATTCCCCGGTTCGCGAGCAATCCAGCGATGATGAAACCATCCCCGGCATTATTACCTGAACCACACAGGACACTGACTTTTCCGGGAGCGGATGCGTGCCCCAGCAGAACATCAACACAGGCTTGCGCCGCAATGCGCATCAATTGGATGCCTGGGATACCCTTTTCCTCGATGGTTATCCGATCGAGTTCACGAACCTGCTGCGCCAGATAGATTGAAGTCACGGTCTTGTTCACCTACATTCAAACCCTGATTATAGGACAATGACTGCCTTTATCTGAGATTAGCCCTGAGATTCCTCGAAAAATGACACTGAATCGCCGCCACAAAGTTGACTGGGAGGAACTCAAAGACCTGCTGCCCGGCTGGGGACGGGAACTGGGCTTTTCTGGGGTTGGCGTTGCAGATATCAATCTCGAAGACCAACGGACCCGACTGCAGGGCTGGTTGGCAGATAAATACCACGGCGAGATGGAGTACATGGCCCGACACGGGAGCATGCGATGGCAACCCGAACTTTTACATCCGGGCACTCATTCGATCATTACCGTTAAGATCGATTATCTACAAAAGCATCCAGCACCTGAAGAAATTCTATCCCAGGGAGACAAGGCGTACATCTCGAGGTATGCGCTTGGGAGGGATTATCACAAAGTCATCCGCAGCAAACTAAAACGCCTGGTCAAAAAGATCAGTGACCATTGTGAGAACCTGGGTTTCCATGACTTTAATTCACGCGTTTTCACCGACAGTGCACCGATCCTTGAAAAGGCCCTTGCGGAGAAGTCAGGACTGGGGTGGATCGGGAAACATACTTTACTGATCAACGAAAAGGAGGGGTCCTGGTTTTTTCTGGGCGAAATCCTCACCAACCTCCCACTTACCCAGAGCCCCGGCGCGCAAACCAATCGCTGTGGTTCATGTACCGCCTGTATTGATATATGCCCGACAAAAGCAATCGTCGCGCCATATACCCTTGACGCAAGGCGATGTATTTCTTACCTGACAATTGAGCACAGGGGCGCTATACCCTTGGAGCTTCGAAAACCAATGGGTAACAGGGTCTTTGGTTGCGATGATTGCCAGTTGACTTGCCCCTGGAATCGATACGCAAAGCAGTCCTGCGAACCAGACTTCGAACCGAGGCATGGGCTTGATGCAGTTGGTCTTCTTAACCTCTTTAGCTGGAGCGAGGAGGAGTTTCTTAAAAATACGGAAGGCTCTGCCATAAGGCGAACGGGCTATGAAGGATGGCTTCGAAACCTTGCCATTGGTTTGGGGAATATTGATTTTACAGAAAGTGCTACTCGACAGGCTGTGTCCAGCCGGGCAGTGGTGGCTGCACTGAAGAGCCGGATTGGACACTCAACACTGGTAGATCATCACATCGAATGGGCAATTAGCCAGCATCGACACCTTCTCAGCTCGTCCTAAAGAAATGCGCACGGTAGTGCTTTAATTCTTCGATCGATTCCACGATGTCATCCAACGCCCGATGAGCACCTTTTTTTTGATGACTGGCGGCGATGTCGGGTCGCCATCGCACAGCTAGCTCCTTCACGGTGCTTACATCCAGATTACGGTAATGCAGGAAATTCTCTAACTCGGGCATGTACTTCACCAGAAATCTTCTATCCTGACCGATGCTGTTTCCACACAAGGGCGATACCCCTACGGTGGTGTGTTCCCTCAGGAACGCAAGCGTTGCTTGCTCCGCCTCACGCTCACTGATTCCTTGCTCACGAACCAGATCAATCAACCCGGACTCATTGTGATGCTTGGTGTTCCACTCGTCCATTCCAGCAATCAGGTCTTCACTTTGCCGAACATAAATCACAGGTCCCTGTGCGATAAGATTGAGCTCTGAGTCTGTTACAAGAGTGGCGAGCTCCAGTATTCGTTCCGCTTCCGGATCCAACCCGGTCATCTCCAGATCCATCCAAACGAGGTTCTGGTTCGTGCTATTAGTCATGTTCTTCCCGAAGAGTGTCACTGCCAGGACAGCCAAAGTCAGTATGGTACCCGAAAAACACCTTTCTTCTCCAAGAAGATTTGTAAGTCAGTGTAGAATGGGTGGTGATCAGAATCGGAACATCCCATGGTACCTCTTGTAATAGAACCAAACGCGCTTGCGGAACTGCTTAACGATAAGTCTGAAAGCACCGAATACCTCCTTGTTGACCTCTGTCGGGACGAAAACTACCAGCGCCACCACATACCTGGCGCAGTCCATATCTCACCGTCTGAACTGGTCTCAGGTGCAAAGCCTGCGGTCGGTAAACTCCCACCTATAGACAGACTGGAAAACCTATTATCCCGTATCGGTTACGATCCAGGAAAACACATCATCGCCTACGACGACGAAGGCGGTGGTTGGGCAGGCCGTTTTATATGGACCCTGGATGTTGTCGGACACAAAATGAGCTCCTACCTGAACGGGGGCCTTATTGCTTGGGCTGACGACCAGCTTCCCCTGACGGCAAGCGCAACGAAAAACAAGAATACGAGCGTCTCCCTGACTATTCACCCTGAATTCCTGGCTGAGAAAGAAGAGGTATTGGCCTCGCTCGATGACGCCAACACCCAAATCTGGGACGCTAGATCAGCTGAAGAGTACCAGGGAGAAAAAACCTTTGCAGCGCGCGGTGGACACATTCCAGGGGCGATTAATCTTGACTGGTTGGAGCTGATGGACAGACAAAAAGGACTACGACTTCGGCAGGATATCGCCGATTTAGTCAGCGCAAAAGGATTTGACTCCTCTAATAGAATTATTACTCATTGTCAGACACATCATCGATCAGGACTTACCTATCTGGTCGGAAAGATTCTTGATCTTGATATTAAGGCTTATCATGGCTCCTGGGCAGAATGGGGGAACGATCCAGATACGCCAATAGATAACCCGGCAGCCTGACGCCATGTTTGCTTTTCTTCAAAGACTTATTCCAAAACATCTCCTTAGCAGGGTCGTAGGATCTGTTGCCAAAAGCGAGTCGCCTCTGATCAGTAGTTTGTTCATTAACATTTTTTGTATGCTCTACAGGATTGACCTGGGTGAAGCACAGCGGGAAAAGGCATCCACTTACCGTTCCTTTAACGACTTTTTTACCAGATCCCTAAAGCCCGGCATGCGAACCATCCAAGGCACCGTCAGCAGCCCTGCAGACGGGACCGTCGCAGCACTGGGTAATATTGATGGGAATACCCTCATCCAGTCAAAGAATCATTCTTACTCACTGGCAAAACTCCTCGCCAGCAACGACATTGAGGATTTTGCACGCGGCTCGTTCATCACTATCTACCTTGCCCCTCACAACTACCACCGGGTGCACGTGCCATGGACAGGAGAACTACATCACACAACCTATGTTCCCGGAGACCTTTTTTCGGTCAACCAATCAACAGCGTTGCACCTACCTGACCTTTTTGCGAGAAATGAACGATTAGTCTGTAGGTTCAGGACCGACACTGGCCCCACGGCTGCTGTGTTGGTAGGCGCCATGCTGGTTGCGGGTATCAAACCGGTCTGGCTTGACGAGGCCTACACGCCACGCCTACAGATCACCACCAAAATGAAACGTGTCTTTCAACAAGGCGACGAACTCGGTCAATTTGAAATGGGTTCCACAGTAATTCTGGTCTTCAAGGAACGAATGACTTTCTCTGTGAAAGAAGGCGAAACGGTGAAATACGGCCAATCGATTGTTTCTTAGTCAGATATTAGACGCCAGCAATATCGTCAAGGCCTCTTAACGCCATCGTCAACCGATCAATACCCAGCGCCATACCTGCACATCTCGGGAGGTCATCAATAACGGCGAGCAGCTCCATGTCATCTTCGATTATCGGCTTGCCGGTTAATTGGCGTTGCTGGTTGTTCGCTGCAAATCGTCGACTTAGCTCTTTCCCATCACAGAGTTCCTGGTAGGCATTAGCAATTTCAACGCCACCTACATAGAGTTCAAAACGATCGCTAACCAGATCACCCGTCGACAGTTGTTTCGTTTCCGCGAGCGCCGCCTGACACGCGGGGAAGTCATAAACGATCGTCGGCGCCAATAGCTGTGGTTCGATAGCATCCGAAAATGCGGTATCCAGATAGTCACCCAGAGTAGAGTGCTCATCCAGGTGCGCGGTGATTTCCGGAGCGACAAGCCCAGCCAGCCCCTCAATCCCTAACGAATGGGGGTTTACCTTAAAATGTTTTTCGAACAACTCTCGGTAGGAATAGCGATCACTGATCTGACTAATGGGTTGGATGCTGTACTTCTCCATCTGCTTACCGACATACTTCAACATAGCCTGAAGGTCATCCATCAGTTCTGCCAGGGTGTGCCCGCATCGATACCATTCCAGCATCTGGAATTCCGTACGATGGCGTCGACCTATTTCGCCGCCTCGATAGGCGGGGCAAATTTGGAAAATACTGAGTCGATGCTCGGCAAGAAGACACTTCATTGCATGTTCAGGCGAGGTCTGGAGATACCCCTGCCGCCCTACCTGAATGTTCTCCAGATGGGTTTCACTTGATCCAGTTAACCTGAGGGTGGCCGTTGTCACCTCAAGGACATCTTCAGAATAAAAGTAATCCCTGATAGAACGCAGTAGCCTGCTTCTGAACTCGAGACGAGATGGACCTATCTGTTCGTCCCCCTGGCTGATTACTGTTTTACTCGGTTCTGGTATTCAGCTGTACGGGTATCGACTCGAACCACTTCACCGATATTAATAAAGAGTGGCACTTTTACGACCGCTCCCGTACTTAATGTCGCCGGCTTGGTGCCACCCTGAGCAGTATCACCTTTTAAGCCAGGATCAGTTTCTGTGACTTCCAGCTCTACAAAATTTGCCGGTGCTACGGCAATGGGAACCTCGTCCCAAAGGGTCACGGTAACCTTGTCCGTCTCTTTTAACCATCGAATGCTGTCCTCAACTGCCGCTTGATCAGCGGCAAGTTGCTCATAGCTGCCATCAGTTTTCATGAAATGCCAGTACTGGCCATCCGCATAGAGATACTCCATGTCATGCTCCATTACATCGGCACCTTCAAGCGATTCCCCGGACTTGAATGTCCTTTCCCAGACCCGCCCTGTTTTCAGGTTCTTAAGCCTGACGCGATTAAACGCCTGGCCTTTCCCTGGTTTAACGAATTCATTTTCAACAATGTTGCACGGGTCTCCTTCCAGCATGACCTTAAGACCCGACTTGAATTCGTTGGTAGAATAACTCGCCATTAATTCTCTTCCCTAGATTTACATATGACAATGATAACCCTAAGCGATGCCGGTTCCCACGACCAGAGTTGGCAATGGCACTTGCAACATGCGATCCGAAGTATTCCAGCGTTGGCATCTCACCTGGGTACCCGGCTGGATAATATCGACCAGGATTTCCCCCTGCTGGCCCCGAGGCCCTATCTGGATCGCGTGGTCAGCGGCGATGCCTTTGATCCACTCCTGCTACAGATACTTCCAAGGTCGCAGGAAAACGAATCCGGACCACAGTACTTAAGGGATCCTCTGCAGGAAGGATATTTGATTACCCCAACCCGCGGGCTGATTCAAAAATACAATGGCCGTGCGCTTGTAATCACCACCGGCGCTTGTGCAATTAATTGTCGCTACTGTTTCCGCCGGCATTTCCCCTATGGCGATAACAATCCCTCGAGCTCTGACTGGGCCGGAATCTATCAGCGCCTCGCCAGCGACGCATCAATCTCAGAGGTGATCCTGAGTGGGGGGGATCCGTTAATCCTCGGCGATCGCCAGTTAAGCGACATCATCGCAAAACTCGATTCTATCGAGACTGTCAATACAATCCGACTGCATACCCGGCTACCAATAGCCATCCCCCAGCGAATTTGCCCGCGATTGCTTGATTGGGTAAATCAATGCCGCAAAAAAGTGGTCTTTGTGTTGCACACTAACCACCCCAGCGAAATCGATGACCACGTCGTTGATGCAGTTAGGGCACTTCGAGATGCCGGCGCTACGTTACTCAACCAGAGTGTCTTGCTTCGCGACGTTAATGACTCGCCAGAGGTACTCGTTATGCTGTCGAGACGATTGTTTGACGCAGGTGTGCTGCCTTATTATCTACATCTTCTTGACCCCGTAGCCGGCGCGCAGCATTTCGATGTTCCGGAACTGGACGGAGTCAACCTGATACGACAGATATCCGGTCAGCTGCCAGGGTACCTTGTCCCCAGGCTTGCAAGAGAAATACCCGGCGCTGACGCTAAACAGGTTATCGCTGGGCAATAATTTGCGAAGGACTCGCCTTTCGCCGACGTCCCATATGGTATAGTTTACGCCTGATTCAAGGGACGTAAATGAGCGACAAAGAACCCATTCGATTGCTGATTCTAGAAGAATCTCTAAATCGCGCAGAAGAGCTTATCGTCTTACTAAGATCAGCAGGACGCGCAACTCGCGCCCACCAGATCGAATCCGATGTAGATTTCTCGGCAAAAATTTCCGAACAGCCTTGGGACCTGATTCTTGCGGCCAACGAGGCCAACGGATTTACGATACAGGCAGTGATTTCCCAACTTCAAATGCTGGATAAAGATATACCGGTTATCATGCTCGCCGATAACCGCGATCCTGCATCGATCACCGAGGGTCTGAAGATGGGTGCCATCGATGTGGCACTTGACGACGACGATGAACGACTGTTACTGCTCATCCAGCGCGAGCTGAAGAATCTTGAAACCAGGCGTCAGAAACGAAACGCCGAGGTCGAGCTGAAAGAAACAGACAGAAGAAACAATCTGCTCCTCGATTCTTCCACAACAGCGATTGCCTATGTTCATGAAGGCATGCATATCTATACCAACCAGGCCTATGCGGACCTGTTTGGATACGAGGACCCGGATGAGTATGCCGGCATTCCCATCATTGACCTGATCGCTAAAGAGGATCAGGGAAAGTTTAAAACCTTCCTGAAATCCTTTGACAGGGATGAAACCCAGGAAGCAGAATTTGGTTGCGTCGATAACGAGGGGGCAACCATTCTGACGAAACTCACCATGTCACCGGCCACCTACGACAGAGAGCCCTGCACGCAAGCCATCTTTCAACCACTTGTAGATTCGTCCGAGCTCGAGGACAGAATTAAGGAAATATCCAGCCAGGATCTTTTGACCGGGCTGTTCAACAGGCAGTACTTTATTGAAGTACTCGACCAGGCTGTTGATAACGCAAACCAGGGAAAACAATCTTCCATTATCTTCTACATGGTTATAGACCATTTCCCTCGCATTCGTTCTGATGCGGGCATTTCAAATGCCGACCTCGTATTGGGTGAGCTGGCCACTGTGATACGCGATAATGTCCCCGATGATCATTTGATCGCCCGTTTTGGGGATGATGTTTTTACACTGCTGATCGAGGGTAACGATAAAGCAGCAGCCGGAGAGTTGGCCGAAACCATTCGGACCACAACTGAGGAACATATGTTCGAGGCATCCGGTAAAAATTACCAGGTAACACTCAGCATCGGGTTTTCAATGATTGCCGAAAACACCTCTTCTGTTGAACAAGCCATATCCCGGGCATACCAGGCATGTGACTCAATTGAAGAGGGGAATGGCATTGCTTTCTATGAGCCGAAAAATCCTACAGTTGGAGAAGGCGACCAGTCCCTATCTGCAGATACGCTGAAGGCACTTATAAGCCATGCTCTTGACGCGGATCAGTTCAAACTCAATTTCCAACCCATTATTTCACTACATGGAGAAGATGAAGAACAGTTCGAAGTGTTGCTCAGGCTGCCGGATGCAGAGGGCAACGTTCTTAGACCAGCTCAGTTTATGGGCCCGGCAGAGGATGCAGGATTACTTCAAAAGATTGACAGGTGGGTCGTTTTTAACGCTATCAAACAACTGGCAAAGCAGAGAGAAGCTGGCGGGAACGCACGTCTGTTCATTAATGTCAGTCACAAAATACTAACCGATGAAGAATTCCTGCCTTGGATGAGTGTCTCCCTGAAGGCTTCAAGGCTCGCAAGCGATAGCATCGTCTTCCAATTACACGAGAGTGACGCGACTTCCTATATCAAGCAGGCAGCCAAGTTTACGAAGGGTTTACAGGAACTGCATATTAAGTCTTCCATCAACCATTTCGGTTGCTCTCTTCATCCGTTCAAGTTACTCAAACATCTGACCCCCGATATAGTGAAACTGGATGGCTCTTTTGCAAACGAGATTGAAAAGAACGAAGAAAAGAGAGAGGAACTCGTCGAAATGATTCGGTCCCTACAAGCATCCGGCGTTCTCACTGCGATTTCCGGCGTGGAAGATCCTTCTACCCTGCCGACACTGTTTATGACAGGCATTAATTACATTCAGGGCAACTACATTTCTGAGCCACTTGATGACCTGGACTACGATTTTTCTTCGGAAGGTCTCTAGGCCAACATGGCCGCTTCTAGATATGACGCAATTCCTTGTCTCTGATTCCCATCAGGTAAAGAAGACTATCAAGGCCTAGTGTAGAGATAGCGTGGCCTGCACTTTCCCTGACAAGGGGTTTGGCGTGAAAGGCTATTCCAAGCCCCGCGATGTCCAACATAGCGAGATCGTTTGCGCCATCACCAACCGCAATGGTTTGTTGAAGCGATATTCCTTCCTTATCAGCTAATTGCTTCAAAAGGTCTGCTTTACGGTCTGCATCCACGATGGGGCTGAGAACGCGCCCGGTGAGCACCCCGTCTGCTATTTCCAACTCGTTAGCATAGACATAATCAACCCCAAGTTTTTCCTGTAACAACTCGCCAAAGTAGCTGAATCCGCCAGACAATATCGCTGTTTTGTATCCAAGATGATTGAGTGTCTTGAAAAGGTGCTCGGCACCTTCCATCAACGGTAATCTATCTGCGACTTTTGCAAGGGCACTAACGGGAAGTCCCTTGAGAAGGCCCACTCGTTTTGCCAGGCTCATCGAAAAATCCAACTTCCCGGCCATTGCCCTTGATGTGATATCGGCAACCTCGGCACCAACTCCAGCTTCGACCGCCAGCTCATCGATAACTTCCGTCTTGATCAGCGTCGAATCCATATCAAAAGCTATGAGCCTACGGTTCCTTCTATAGATCCCATCTTCCTGGACGGCCACATCGATATCCAGATCTGCACAAACTGCCAACAGTTGTTCCCGGAAAGGTTCGTCGGGTTGGCCGCGTAAGGAAAACTCTACGCAGGCTTTTGATATCTCTCCCGATTCATGAAGCGGCACCCGCCCAGAAAGTCGAATAATGTTGTCAATATTGAGGCCGCTTGCTGCGATGATTTCACACACTGTCGCTATATGTGAAGCTTTGATGCGTCGTGCCAGCAGCGTCAGAATATAACGGGATGCGCCCTGGAGTCCGACCCATTGCTCATAACTTTCTTCAGAAACCGGGGTAAACCTGATCAGGACGCCCAATCGCTCAGATTGTTCCCGCAGTGCTTGAAGAACGTCTTCCAGAATGCCCGGCACGTTGACCAGAATCCCGAGAGACAAGTGATTGTGGATAACCGACTGGCCGACATCGAGAATGTCGACGTTGAGACTACCTAACAATTTTGAAATCGTTGCGGTGATACCGGGTTTGTCTTCACCCGACACACTGATCAACACCAGTTCGTTCATGGAGCCTCCTTTGAGAGTCCGTATTATGCGGCATACGTTAGCAGTAGCAATGTTGCAAGGTTCGTTATCGGTTATACTCTGCCACGATTTTATTACCTACCGCGAGATCCATGACTGACGGGAAACACCCCAGAAAGCGTCGGCTCATAGCCCTCCTCGTCGTACTTCCACTTCTCGCCGGCGGGCTCGTCTTTTTCACTATTACCCAATATCAGGCGAGAGTAATCGAATTGGAACAATCCCGATTTGGCCTGTCATTGGCACGGCAGTTAGCCGCGCAAGTGGCGAGTGATGTAGTAGAAGACAACCTAGTGTCACTTAATGTCATCGTCGCACAACTCACCCGCAATGAACCCCTGCAGTTCGTCGCCATCTACGATGAAACTAACCAGCTGATCGTCCAGAGCGGCAAGGAAGAACGAACAAACACATCCTATACCGCAGAGGTGACTTTTCAGGACTCCCTGGTCGGTCGAGTTCGGATGACAATTTCACACGCCAAAACAGACAAGCAGTTCTTAGGCTGGTTTCTATTGATGCTTGCCGCTGGGTACAGCTTTCTGGTCTGGCGATTAGAAACATCAATAACCAGCTGGGTTAACCACGAGACTCAACCCCAAGCTGCGACCACCCAGATACTTGAAATGCCATCCCAAACTGATCACGAGCCCGCTGAAGAATGCATACTCGTCATTAGAATCCGACCCGCAAGACACCTGGAGCAACACTTTGATAAGTTTTTCAAGGCGGCAAATCTGTACGGGGGTATTGTTGAGCAAACCACGCCCGAAGAACTGGTCATTCATTTTGACAGCTCGGATGCCATGTACATGGCAACCTGTTCTGGCCTGTTAATCCAGAAGATCGCAGCTAAAGTAAACGGTAAGATCGCGTTTGGCGGTACCCTGGACCTGCTAAATGAAGAACCAGAAAAAATTCGCAAAGCTGCGAGCTATCTTGCGTCAATTGCAGAGGGAAACCTGATAGCTGCCCATGGCTATTCACCTTTGTCGGATCGGGTTGAATTACAACCCTTTCACCATGCGCTGGTGGACTCAGAGGGCCTGTTAAGAGTCGCAGGACTCATCAATCCTGACCTGCTCAATAACCAGGCTAGCCAGCTTACAACTCCTGGCTAGTCGCCCTTCTCTACCTGCACGCCGTCAACCTTCTGGAAACCGCGTGGCAATTTCAGGCCACGGCGAGCCCTTTCCCCTCGATAATGCTCAAGATCGTCTATTTTAAGATTCAGCGTTCGTTTACCGGATTGGATAATAAGCGTATCTACCTCTGAAAACACCCGAACATGTGCCATAAATTCCTCGCGGGATTCCACTCTTGCTTTGGGAATGTTCATGATTTTCACCCCTTTACCACGCCCCAGACTAGGGAGATCCGACACCGGGAAGATCAGCAATCGACCCTCGTTGCTGAATGCCGCGATATAGTCGTGCTTTTCATCAGCGAGCAGCGCTGGCTGGTTGACAATCCCGCCTTTTGGCACCGACAGTACCGATTTCCCTGCCTTGTTCTTGGTCACCATATCTTCGAGCTTACCAATGAACCCATAACCAGCGTCACTCGAGAGAACAAATCGGGTGTCCTGCTCACCCAAAACCACGCCGGTGTAGAACGCACCATCTGGAGGATTGAACCGTCCAGTCAAAGGCTCCCCCTGCCCTCTTGCTGATGGCAGGGTATGCATGGCCCCGGTATAGGCACGACCTGTTGAATCGAAAAATATGGCATCCTGGTTCGAGCGGCCGGGGAGTGCCTGTAGAAAACCGTCGCCCGAGCGGTAGCTTAGGTCTTGCGGATTTACCTCATGACCTTTTGCGGCCCGGACCCAGCCTTTCTGCGATAACACAACCGTCACTGATTCTGTGGACACCAGGTCTTTTTCTGCAAAGGCCCGCGCATCACTACGCACAACGATTTCGCAAACGCGGTCATCACCGTAGGTTTCCGCATCTTCCATCAATTCTTTCTTGATGAGCGTTTTCAGCCTGACCTTCGATTTAATCGTTTTCTCCAGATCGGCTCTTTCCGCATTGAGTTCGTCTTGTTCGCCCGAGATACGAGTTTCTTCAAGCCTGGCGAGTTGTCGTAAACGCAGGTCAAGAATTGCGTCAGCCTGCAGATCTGACAACTTAAACCTCCTAACCAACGCCTGCTTGGGCTTGTCTTCGGTCCGAATGATTTTGATCACCTCATCAATATTCAGGTAAGCAATCATCAGGCCTTCAAGGATATGCAATCGACTAAGGATCTTGTCCAAACGAAATTGCAGCCGTCTAAGCACTGTATCTTTTCTGAACTTTAACCATTCATTCAGCAACTCAAGAAGCGGCCGAACCCTCGGCTTGCCATCGATACCGATCATGTTGAAGTTCACCCGGTGGGTTCTCTCAAGATCGGTCGTGGCAAAAAGATGCGCCATAAGCTGGTCGGTATCCACTCGATTGGACTTTGGTACAACTACAATTCGGGTAGGGCATTCGTGATCGGACTCATCACGAAGATCTACTACCATCGGCAATTTCTTAGCCTGCATTTGTCCGGCAATCTGCTCAAGAATTTTAGTCCCGGAAACCTGGAACGGTAACGCCGTTATTACGATATCACCGTCCTCCCGCGAATAGACCGCTCGCGCTCGAACAGCACCACGGCCTGTTTCATAAAGCTGCCTGATGTCTTCACTACTGGATATGATCTCAGCACCCGTTGGGAAATCAGGACCCCGAACATGCTCCATGATGTCCTTCAACGTAGCTTTGGGGCTGTCGAGTAGCCGAATGCATGCACTAACAACTTCATTAAGGTTATGTGGCGGGATATCCGTTGCCATTCCCACGGCTATTCCACTTCCACCATTCAGCAGGATGTTAGGCACGCGCGCAGGGAGATTGAGCGGTTCTGTAAGGGTTCCGTCAAAGTTGGGTGTCCAGTCAACTGTTCCCTGCTTGAGTTCACCCAACAGAACTTCAGAATAGGCCGCCAGTTTGGATTCTGTGTAACGCATGGCGGCGTAGGACTTGGGGTCATCCGGAGATCCCCAGTTACCCTGCCCATCGACCAGCGGATAGCGATAGCTGAAAGATTGCGCCATCAGCACCATCGCCTCGTAACAGGCGGAATCACCATGGGGGTGAAACTTACCGAGGACGTCGCCAATGGTCCGCGCGGACTTCACATACTTTGCATCTGCGCCAAGCCGCAGCTCGCTCATCGCATAAACGATTCGCCTTTGCACCGGCTTTAGCCCGTCACCAATATGCGGTAGCGCTCTGTCATTGATGACATACATCGCATAGTTCAGGTATGCGCTCTCTGTATAGTCGGCAAGCGAAACCTTCTCAAAATCGCCATCGATCATATTTTCAGTCATTGTGCTTTCTCTTTCGACAAGAGTTCTGGTGTCTCTTGAACGGTTTTATGTTCTTGTATGTTCTTCTCGGGGACGTTAGCTCAATTCAGCTATGTCACCTTTCTTCTCGAGCCAGACCTTCCGATCCGGCGCCCTCTTTTTCGAGAGCAGCATATCCAGCATTTCGTCAACCGATTTCGCTTTCCCTGGAGTTAGTTGCACGAGCCGCCGTGTATCTGGCGCCATTGCGGTCTCGCGTAGCTGGAGCGGATTCATCTCACCCAATCCCTTGAACCGCTGCACGACCACTTTCCCCGGAATCTTCTCTGCCGCGATTCTGTCCAGGATGCCCTGGCGCTCACCTTCATCAAGCGCGTAGAAGACCTCCTTGCCGGCATCCACGCGATAAAGAGGGGGCATTGCCACAAATACATGACCCTCTTCAATCAGGGCTCGAAAATGTCGCACAAATAAAGCAATCAACAGGCTCGCAATGTGTAGGCCATCCGAATCCGCGTCCGCCAGGATGCAGATCTTGCCGTAACGCAACTTGGTCAAGTCATCTGAGCCAGGGTCAATTCCCAGAGCAACAGAAATGTCATGGACTTCCTGGGAAGCCAGAATCTCAGACGAATCAACCTCCCAGGTGTTTAGAATCTTACCCCGCAGCGGCATGATCGCCTGGGTCTCACGATCCCTTGCTTGTTTGGCTGAACCGCCTGCCGAATCTCCTTCTACAAGAAAGAGTTCACCCATCATAGCGTCGCTACAGGAGCAATCGGCTAATTTGCCGGGTAGCGCGGGGCCACTGGTCAGTTTCTTTCGTGCGACCTTTTTCCCCGCCCGGAGGCGAGCCTGCGCGCTTGTGATCGCCAGTTCAGCGATCGCCTCACCCTCTGTGACATGTTGATTCAGCCATAGTGAAAAACTATCTTTTACAACCCCTGAAATAAAGGATACCGCCTGTCTCGAATTCAGGCGTTCTTTAGTCTGACCAGCGAACTGCGGGTCGATCATCTTGGCAGAGAGAACATAGTTACACTTATCCCAGATGTCTTCGGCGGTAATTTTGATACCTCTGGGCACAAGGTTGCGGAATTCACAGAACTCCCTTAGTGCTTCCAGCAGTCCAGCACGCAATCCATTGACATGGGTACCACCCTGGGTCGTTGGAATCAGGTTCACGTAACTTTCGGTAATCAACTCTCCGCTTTCCCCCTGCCATTGCACCGCCCAGTCCACCGCTTCGTCTCTGCCTGACATTGAGCCGGTAAAAGGAATTTCGGGAAGCAGTTCTAGACCCTCAAGTTCCGCTCCGAGGTAATCCTCAAGCCCTTTCTCAAAGAACCATTCGAAGAGGTTCTCTTCTTTTTTGCTGGCAGTTTCGTCCTGAAATACAACCTTTAATCCCGGGCACAATACTGCCTTGGCCCGAAGCAGGTGCTTGAGCCTGGTAACAGAGAATTTTGGGGAATCGAAGTAAGATGCATCAGGTTTGAAGTGGATCATTGTACCAGTGTTCCGCTTACCTACCTTATCCTTGACGGTTAGCTTTCCCTGCTTTTTACCGCCCTTAAAAGACATGTGATGCAGTTTTCCGTCACGCTTGATGAACACTTCAAAGGTTTCCGACAGGGCATTGACCACAGACACGCCAACCCCATGGAGGCCACCGGAGAACTTGTAATTGTCACTGTTGAATTTGGCGCCAGAGTGGAGCCGGGTGAGAATGAGCTCTACGCCTGACAATTTTTCTTTCTTGTGTATATCAACCGGCATGCCACGACCATTGTCGCTTACGGACATTGAACCATCTTTGCGAAGCGTTACCCTGATTTCTGTCGCATGGCCCTCGAGGGCTTCATCGACACTATTATCTATAACTTCCTGCGCAAGATGATTGGGTCTGGTTGTATCGGTGTACATTCCCGGTCGTTTCTTAACCGGCTCAAGCCCTTCAAGGACCTCGATGGAGTCTGCTTTATAACTGGATGACATTTGTGACCAAATTATTATGAGGCGAAAAGTCGCGGCTATCTATGATGCTCGCCCGGTGATTCAACCTGACAGAAAATCAGGGAATGTCGCTCGACAAATTATAAGGATTTAAAAACGGATTTCTCGAAAAAAGATCAGGAAAATTCCAATGGCTCCAGAGAATAGCCATGCTCAATACAATAAGTTAGCAGCTCACCAAGATACTTGTTGATCTGGGACTTCTCATCCGGCTGAAACATGTGCTGATTAGGCGTCGGGTATCGGAACCGAAAATTTCGATGCCGCTCGAATCTAACGACTTCAGCAGAATTAACGTCGTGATAAATCCTAAGCTCAAGACTGGGCCACTTTATGAGTGGTTTCTCGTTTTCTGAGCTTACTGTGACAGCCACCATTGTTGTGAAAGGGCAGCGTTCCATTATGTTGATCACAACTGTCGCGCCCTCTTCCGTTCGGGTTCGTATCCCGAACTCGATATCATTATCTGAATCCATGCCAGGGAACAGCTGGCGCAGGCGGATGTAGTTAGCATCACACTCCGCGATATCGGCGGCTAAATTCGGAATGTAGATATATCGGTTGGTCATTTCACTGTTTCATCGTCGGTGGCAAAAGTACTACTTTCCCTACAAGTTACAAAAAGGTTACCACAATATTGTTAGAAGAAAGTCGCGATCTGCTCTTGAATTTTCGCTAAAATTATCGTCGACATGCTTGTATAAAGTTCGGAAACTCACCTATAAATACACAATTTTATTGAGGGCAAGCAGGAACCCCTGGCAGGTTTCACTCTGCGGCCGACTATTCATGATTCATGACTTCGACGATCAATTTCTCTGCCCTGCCAATAGCGCCCTGATTAGACTCCATCACTTTGTTCGCAGCACTCACCAACCGATTGGATTCATCGACATTTCCCATCAGATTGATGACAACTTGCTGTAACTCCTGACCATCTTTCACAATGATAATCGCCTGGCTGTCGATAAACTGTTGGGCAATATCCTCTATATTGTCGAGGTGTCTCCCCATGACGATTGGCGTGCCCGCGCGAACTGCCTCAAGCAGATTATGACCGCCAATCGGCACCAGGCTCCCTCCGACGAAGGCCACCGATGCCAGCTCAAAAAGCGCATCAAGCTCACCCATCACATCGACCAGAAATACCTCATTGTGCGGCGCCACTGCCCTACCGTCACTAAAACTCACCACGGACTGCCCCGAGGATTCCATTGCTCGTCTCAGTTGGTCGCATCTATGAGTATGCCGCGGCGCCAAAACCAGAAGGAAATCCGGTATCAGTTCCTGTAATGCCGGAAGCAGCGACAGCAAGGCTGCTTCCTCTCCTTTGTGTGTGCTGGCCCCGAGCAAAACGGGTCTGCCAGCAATCATCTGACGGGATCGGTTCAACCTATCACCGTACCCGTGCGCCATCACCGCATCAAACTTGATGCTGCCGGTCACATGAACCTTCGATGGGTCCGTTCCAAGCGAAACAAACCTGTCTTTGTGGTGCCGGGTTTGAACCGCCAACTGGCTCAGTGATCGCAACATAGGCAAAATCAGCGGCGCAATTCGCCTGTAACCTTTTGCTGACCGAGACGATAAACGGCCATTGACCAACAGGGTGGGAACTCCTCTCCGCGAGCAACCTTCAATCATGTTCGGCCATAATTCTGTGTCGATGGTAATCAACATCCGCGGTTGATTGTTTCGTAGAAATCGGTCTATCGAACCCGGCAGATCGTAAGGGGCAAAACAGTTTTCCACCTCATCAGCCAGTAGGGCTTGCACACGCTCACGGCCAGTTGGCGTCATATTGGTTACCAGGCAAACATACCCTCGGCCGAGGAGGTTGCGAACCAGGGGCACCGCGGCAATCGTTTCGCCTGCTGATACCGCATGTATCCAAACAACCTTCCCCGGTTGCTTCGACCGATAGAATCCAAAACGCTCTGAAATAGCCATTCGGTAGCCAGGCTCTTTCAGGGAACGCTTTAACAACCGCAGCAACACAAACGGGATCAAAAGATAAAAAATCGCGCTGTAGAACAATCTAGCCAAAGTGAGATTCAAACCCTGGAGAAATGATATCGAAGAATAACTGTGTACTGGACCCGATGCTACCGAGTCAGTAAAACCGGATACAAACACAAGCGTGTATAATTCCGGTTCTTAGGGGCCGGATTTATACATTTTTTATGAGCAACACACCGCATCAGTTCGACACCATCATTCTCGGTGGCGGTATCGCCGGGCTATGGTTACTTAGCCTGCTTCGCAAGCACGGTTTTGAAGCGATCCTGCTCGAGAAAGAAGGCCTCGGATCGGGCCAGACTTTTGCGTCCCAGGGAATGATTCACGGTGGAATCAAATATTCGCTCGCAGGCGCTACGACCGGCGCATCGGAATCTATTGCAGATATGCCCTTACGCTGGCGTTCGTGCCTTGCAGGCACTGATAGCGTTGATCTGAAGGGGGTCGCCGTATTGAGCGATTCCTACTATATGTTTTCCGACGCTCGCCTCAGCTCCAAACTGACCGCGTTCTTTGGCAGTAAGACTCTCGAGGGACGAGTTGCATCAGTGCCTGTAGCTGACTACCCAAAGGTTTTTCAGTCCCCGTCATTTAAAGGATTGCTCTATAAACTCAATGACCTCGTCCTGGATACCCGCTCCCTGATCGCTCATTTACACCATCAACTTAAAGACTACATATTCGAAGGAAACGTGAGTTTCGAGCACACAAACGGACGGGTTACGCATCTCCAACTAGATGATGGGCTCACCGTCAGTGCAGATACCTATGTCCTTGCAGCGGGCAAGGGAAACGGAGAACTCATCGAGGAACTCGGACTGGAAGTGCCAATGCAGCTCCGGCCACTTCACCAGGTTGTTGTTAGAGGGAAGACATTGCCCGATCTGTTTGCACATGCCGTGACACTGCGATCTGCGGACAAGCCGCGCATTACCTTCACTACCCACAGCACGGTTGACAGCAAAACCTGGTATCTCGGCGGTCAACTCGCTGAATCCGGTGTCGCTCGAAATGAAGCAGAGCAGATTGCATTCGCGAAGACCGAACTGGCCGCCATCATGCCCTGGATGGACTTCTCTGGATGCGAGTTCTCAACTTTTCGAATAGACCGGGCGGAGGCCGGCGGCGGAACCCTGTTACGCCCAGACACACCTTACGTTGGCAGACATGGAAACGTCGTTGTATGCTGGCCCACCAAACTTACCCTGGCGCCCATGATGGGCGATATGTTCATGGAACTCATGGCAGCGCCGAAAGCGAACCTGGCCGAGCCTCCCAAACTCAGGCCGGCCTCAATCGGAAGACCTTTATGGGAGTGAAGCTGGGACGATGCAATCTTGAAACAGGTAAAATCTCGCTAGGCACCGTCAAGTTTGGTCGCAATACAGACGTTAAGTACCCTGCGAAATTTGAACTACCAGAGGACAAGTTGATTGCAAACCTTTTATCAGAGGCGCAGGAACTGGGGGTCAGGTTACTTGATACTGCACCAGCCTACGGTAACAGCGAGCATCGAATTGGTCAGTTATTACCCGGGCGCAGGGAGGACTGGGTCTTGTGCACGAAAACCGGTGAACAGTATGCCGCCGGCAAGTCCAGCTTTGACTTTTCCAGAGAGGCGGTGGTCACCAGTGTAGGGCAGAGCCTGAAGCACCTCAGGACAGATTATCTGGACATTGTCTTGATTCATTCCAACGGTGATGATCTTGGGATTCTCCATCAAACGGATGCGTTCGCTACCCTGGAACGGCTCAAGGAGAAGGGGGATATCAGATACATCGGAATGTCCACCAAGTCAGTAGAGGGAAGCATCGCCGCTCTCCAGGTCAGTGATGTACTCATGCTTACTTTAAATCTGGAAGATCAATCCAACCTTAATGTCATCAAGGCCGCCAAAGAAAAGGATACGGGGATCCTATTGAAAAAAGTTTTCGCAAGCGGTCATCAAACCGCGGAGGAGAGCCTGGCGTTTGCTCTGGGGCAAAAAGGTGTTCATTCTGCCGTTGTCGGCACCATAGATTCAGGGCACCTTAAAGAAAATGTTTATTTCGCAAACAGCGTTTAAGCCCTAAAGATCCCTGATTTTCTCGACCAGAGCGCTGGTTGAACAATCTTCCTCCAGGCTAAGCACTTTCACTTCACCACCAGCGGAACGGACAATATCCGCGCCGACCACCTGGTCAATACCATAGTCGCCCCCCTTCACGAGCACATCTGGTTTCAGCATATGCAATAGCGTTTCCGGCGTATCACTGTCATACGAAACAACCCAGTCGACCGAGGCAAGGCCTGCCAGCATGGTCATCCGTCGATCCAGCGGGTTGATGGGTCTTCCTTCACCTTTAAGTCGATGAACCGATTCATCCGAATTGATCCCGACAATCAATCGATCACCTTCGCGTTTTGCATCACTCAGGTAATTGACATGGCCTGCATGAAGAATGTCAAAACAGCCATTAGTAAACACCACTCTTTCGCCCCGCCCCCTGGCAACCTGAACCGCGGCAACCAGTTGTTCTGCGGACATCTTTCCTTTTCCGGTCGGCTCGGCAAGGTCAACCTCCGCGCGTAACTCAGGACCAGACACGCTGGTTACACCGAAATGGCTGACCACAATACCTGCCGCAACATTGGCAAGAGCCACCGAATCCTTCAATGTTTGCCCTGACGCCAGCGAGGCGGCGAGCACGGCGATAACGGTGTCCCCTGCACCTGATGTGTCATAAACCTCCCTCGTCCGGGCAGGGAAATGACTTTCTTCATGTCGTTCAATGAGCGTCATACCCTCGGATGCTCGCGTTACCAACATGGCGTCACAACCCATGCCCGCCATCAGGCCCCGACATTTTTTCAACATCTCTGCCTCACTGTCCCAATCACCGACGGCATTCTGGAGCTCAAGTGTATTCGGTTTAATGACTGTCGCCCCCTGATAAGCGGAGAAAGGCTTGAACTTCGGATCGACCAGCACCGGCTTACCTCTCTTCCTCGCATTTTCAATGATGCTCGAAGGATCACTGAAGAGGCCCTTGTCGTAGTCAGAGAGAACCACGCTGTCGTACTCAGGGACTAGATCCATCCCTTTCAATACCTGGTCGACATCAATATTAAACAGTGCTTCAAAATCAGCGCGAATCATTTGCTGACTTCGACTGACCAGACGTACCTTGGTAATAGTGGACATTCCCTCAACCTTGATGAACTGACAGTCGATGCCCGAGGAGCTGAGTTTGGATTCCAGGATATCCGACATTTCGTCCCGGCCGGTTGCCGCAATCAGGGAAGATGCGGCACCAAGCGTCGCTACATTCAGTGCGACGTTAGCTGCACCACCAGGACGGTCTTCGATACTGCCAACATCAATCACTGGAATCGGTGCTTCAGCCGACACCCGATGGGTTTCACCATGCCAGTATCTATCCAACATCGCATCACCAATAGTCAGGATATTCGCGTTATCAAACCTTGGGATTTTCATACTGTTATCAAGAACCTGTTTCGCGCGATTCTATCACAATCGACTCATTCAACACGCTCGCCAGGGACGGCTGGTTCTTGCTAAGCATCCAAACGTGGCTTTTCAACACAATCGCTCTATGGTCTCGCATCGCTCCTGGTACAACTTTTGCCAATCAATTGTCATTGCTGCTCCACCGTGAATCAGGATTAGTGAGTAACAGGCGCATATTGCTCAATTTGCGGAAGGCCACGCATTTTCCGGGCCATGGAGGGAACAGAAAATTTGGCACTGAGCCGATCAAGTGCTCTTTGCGTCATCTCATCAGAATTGAGTTTTGTCAGTGCACGAACAGCTTCCAGTTGCCTGGTCAGGTCACGGATACTCCCACACTCAAACAGCAGCCCGGTATCACCAATGACGCTGACCGGACCAGGTGCATCTGAACAAACTATCGGTACCTGAGCTGCCATGGCCTCGAGCAACACAATCCCGAACGCTTCCTCACTCGTTGATGGAAGCACGAAAGCATCAAAGGCTTTCATCAAGGTTCGCGCTTCATCCTTTGCGCCACAAAATATCACCCGGTCTTGCACACCAAGCTTCTTTGCCAGCATCTTAAGCTCAGGCATTAGCCCGCCGTCCCCTACGAACGCCAACACTGAATCGTCATGCACACCCGCAAACGCTTCGATCAGCAATTTATGATCCTTTTTCCGAACCAATCGGCCCACCGTGCCGTAGCAATATGAACCGAGCGGAATACCCAACTCATGTCTCGCGGCCACAGGATCGCAATGTGTCACTACTTCGATAGCATGGGGCAACAGGTGAACTCGGCTCTGCAAGTGCGGCGCCCGTTCAAGGAGTGCCTGGCAAACTGGCTGGGAGACGCCAATCAGCTGAACGTTATCTTTCCAGAACCTCGAAAAGAAAGACCGCAACACTCGACCAAGAAAACCAAACTCATGCATGACTCCAATGACGGCACCGATCTTTAACCGGTAATTCAGCAACAACGCGACAAAGAAGGGTTTATATCGGTGCGCCACGATAACGTCCGGTGGATCATCGGCAATCATTTCCTTAACCCGCCGGTACGGTCTAAGTTTAAGCCCGCGAAGAGACCCGGACGGCAGGGTTAGAAATTCGACATCACCATGGATAGAGGACGCCAGCTCTGAAGATGGCGCGCCGCGCAAAAAAAAGGTCTTGACCTCACAGTCAGAGAAGCTTCCTGCATACTGCCGTGCGACCGTTCGAAACGGTCCTTTGTAGTCATGGCAGATCTGCAGGATTCTGGGTTTTTGATCTGGCTGTTTCTCGGCCATCTATTATTTGCGTTTGGTAACCAGCAAATCTTCAAGCACCAGATACTCAAGATCAGAACCAAAAAACATATTGAGGGCATCTGTTGGAGAACATACCATCGGTTCGCCACGTCGATTCATCGAAGTATTGAGTACTGCTCCGTTACCGTTAAGCTGCTCCATCTTCTTTAACAGGGCATGATATCTCGGATTAGTCGATTCTTCGACGATCTGAACACGAGATGTACCATCTTCGTGCACAACTTCCGGGATTCGGGCGTTCCATTCTTCCGAAACTTCAAATGTAATGGTCATGTAAGGTGCTGGATGGTCCGTTTGTATCATGTCCTTTGCGACAGTATCCAGAACGCTTGGGCAAAAGGGTCGCCACCGCTCTCGAAATTTAATTTGTTCGTTAATCTTGTTGGCAATTCCCCGGTAACTCGGGCACCCCAAAATACTCCGTCCACCCAGCGCTCTGGGCCCGAACTCCATACGCCCCTGGCACCAGGCCACCGGATTGCCCGCATTAAGCAGCTCGGCTGCTCGCTCTATAATGTTGCCGGGTTTTTCATACACCGGATGCCCTGAATGTGATTCACAGGCCTCGATGCACTCTTCCGTTGAATAGCTCGGACCAAGAAAAACATGTTCCATCTTTGCCGGAGTAACTCCACGTTTCCAGGATGCAAAAGAGGCAGCGCCAACAGCGGTCCCCGCATCACTCGCCGCGGGTTGCACGAAAAACTCTTTGACATGGGGCAGAGCCAGAATCTTCTGGTTGAGTTTCACGTTTAAGGCTCCACCTCCCGCAAAAACAAGACGCCCTGTTTCACGCAAAATATCACCCAGGTACGTCTCTATCAGTTGCAGCGCAATATCCTCGTACATTTTCTGCATCGCCGCTGCATAGTGGATATAAGGATCGTCCGCGATATCACCCTGTCTTCTCGGCCCGAGCCAGTCAATCAGCTTCTGGCTAAAATAATATCCCTTGCGGCCTTCCTTGTATCTTCGAAGCCCAATGGTGTTCACGAGTTCAGTGTTGACGGTGATTTCTTTGCCATCAAAATGCACTAGCCGTGACAAGTCATACAAATCCGGGTTGCCATAAGGCGCCATACCCATCACCTTGTACTCCCCATCCAACATTTCAAATCCGAGGTATTCGGTAAAAGATGCGTACACCTGCCCAAGAGAATCCGGGTCGTAGAATTCCTTGATCTTGTGAATGTGCCCGTTCTCTCCGTATCCGAAAAAGGTTGTCGCGTACTCGCCCTTACCGTCGATGCCCAGGATCGCTGTCTTTCCTTCAAAACCTGACAAGTGATACGAGCTGCTGGCATGCGCTATGTGATGTTCTACGGCATCGAATTCAATGTCAGCCCAGTTGATACCCAGCGCCAGCAACAGTTCACGAACCTTTTTGACGTTTCTTCGATAATGTCTGTTGCCGTTAAATATTGCATCCAATGCCCTATCCGGCGCATACCAGTGCCGTTTAGCGTAGTGCCATCTGGCTTTACCGAAAAGGCTGACCTTCCCGAAGGGGAACGCGACGACATCTACATCCTTGGCCTTAAGGTTAGCTTCCCGCAGAACATAACGTGCCGCGTGCAGTGGCATGGCGTTCTTTGCATGTTTCTGCCGGGTGAATCGCTCTTCTTCAGCGGCGGCAATAAGCTCACCATCAACATAGATGGCTGCAGAGGGGTCGTGGGTCAGTGCACCAGACAGACCAAGAACAACTAGGGACAAAGTGAATGCTCAATATGGCGTAGGTCGCCTATTCTAGGGAAAGTCCGGGTAAAAGTCCGGTTAAGTATCGACAGAAAAGTCAGGCTTTAACCCAGAAGCTCAGAGAATCTTTGCTTAACCTGAGGAATAGACTCCCAGTTCCTCATAAAACGGGCGATATCTTTCTTCTCTGCGCGGTCTCTATCAGCCGGATTCGTGTGTTCCCTCATGGAATCCAGATCAATGATCACCGGGCCATTATTACCGAGAAGAAAATTGCTCGCTTTCAGATCACCATGAGAAACGCCAGCGGCCGCCAGTTCTTTTAAAATATCAACGATGGATGCTATCTCTGCCATCGGATTTTCTTTCTCTGGCAGTACCGTCGCATCCGGCCCGTCGATGTACTCAGTGACGAAATAGGCTCTTCGTCTTAGGGGCCCAAAACGCTCCTCAACCAACGCTACCGGCTTCACTGTGCTGATACCAAGGAAATCCAGCCGATTGGCATTAGCCCAGGAAATCCAGGCCCTGCTCTTGCGAAAAGCACGGCTGAAGCCATGGCCCAGGCCCTTGATGTTGTAACGTTTCACCACCAGCGGGCCAGACGGCCCATCAACCAGTGCGACCGTCGCAGTGTTCCCGTCTTTTATAAGCTTGCCGGATTCCATGCGCTCATCAATTCGGGCTAATAGTTCTCTCATCGCCGGTGAATCGTATCCACGCTCACAGACCAGGAACCGGCTAAAGGAGTGCTCACAAACGAATCGCGTACATTCACGAAACGCTTTGCCAATGTACGCCTTTTTACGCCCGGACCTTTTCGAATCAATGATATTGATCAGCTGCTGGTATCTGCGTTCATCCACAGGCCATGCACGCAACTGTCGGTACTGCTCAAGCCATTCAGAGACGAGATGATCATAACGCGCATGAAATTGTGCAAAGAAAAGTGCGATGTTATCCAGGCTTTTGTGCATTCCCAGAGGACCTCTTCCATGCCGAGTGACATCACCACCATCTATCGTATAAATCAGTCCGGAACGAAATAAAAAGTTCTCAGGGTGAATATCATTTTGTACTACACCGCCCTCGTGCAGCGCCGCAAGTGCAGGCACGACCTTGCTAATCAGCCTAAGCCGTTGTTCATCATTCTCAGATTCTTTCCATACATCAAGCAGGTTTTTTGCGTCAGGAATATATTCAAAACCAAGCACGTGCCCCCTGGCCGACTTCTTCAAAGCCTGCCATTCAAGCGACGCTGTCAATACTCCAGCATCTTCAATTGCGGCCGCCCCGGCAACTTCCCGTTTCGCGTATCGCCCGGAATATCGACCGATAAAGACCTTGACCAAATACTGTTTGCCATCAACTTCCGCGACCGCAACGACTCTTTTCCGCGGCAACAGACGAAGAATTTTCTGCACCGTCATCTCTGTTTCTTTACCGTCCGAGCGGATGAGCGAAACAATAAACGGTTCTTGAAGGCCCCGATCAGACCAGACCAGCATTCCTGCATCAATGTTGTTCATACTCCTTATTCGCGCCTCTCAAAAAAACGGAGCACGCGATTAATCTCCTTCTTGTCTTTTGCACTTAATCGACTTTTTCCCTTGTACGCCAGATAGAAGCGCAGCCGTTCCATTTTGCTTAACTGGTGCTTTGCTATTTTGTCCAGGCAGGCCAGGTCCTTTATTCTACCCCGCCACAGGAATGGAACCGGCATCTTTCGGCCAAGTGGACAGTCTATAAGATAGACGGTGGGATCAGCTGTGACGTCAACTAAAATGTTACGCCATTTCAGATCATTGTGAACAAAACCACGTCCGTGCATGTTCTGAACGACCTCCGAGAGCCGTCTAATGATCTGCAATCGCCACTGCCGATCACCCAGCGTCGAATGCTTGCTGCTTGCCAGCGTTGCAAGATCGCTGGTTCCCCTTACCTCCCGGGTAATTAACGTGCCGCTGTAGGACCCGCCCGTGTCGGATTCCCCATAAGCCACTAGATTCGCCGTGGGTATTCCCATTGCGTCGAAAGCCTGAAGGTTTTCCCACTCAGCACGGATTCTGCTGCGGCCAATGAACCTTCTAAGCCAACGCCCCCTGCTCATGTATGTCTTTATATAGTAGTAGTCATCACCATCACGGTATCTCACCAGTCGGCTCATCCAATTGCCGTTGATTTCCTCTCCCGGCGCGCCGATGGCCGCGGCATGATCGGGGAACAGACCCCTGACTTCCTCTTTGACAAACCAGGCCGGCATCAACGGGTCAGCAATCTGGTGACGCTACCTGGCAGCGAGTCATGATCCTGAAACCACAGCTTTATCGCACGCTCAATAACGTCATCCCAGATCCTTGCATCTTTCACTAACGCTTCTCTCAATGGTCGCTCGCTATACGTGCGCACAAAACGCAAGAGATCCCTTCTTGTAAGGTCTTTTTCAAATGCTGAAAAC